>JAAYXS010000001.1 GCA_012515775.1 Phycisphaerae bacterium | reverse complement strand
TTGAACGCGTTGCTGGCTCAGCCACTTCCGCGAAACGAGCAAGCCGAAGTTCGCCGCCGGCTCGCGAAAATCGCTGATGACTCGATCTTCTCGCGCCGCGCCCTAGCCGGCGACCCGTTGGCCGACACGTACACGGTGCAATCGGGTGACCGCCTGGTGAACCTCAGCCGCGACTACAAAGTCCCGGCCGAAATTCTCATGTACATCAACGGCATTCAGGACGCGACGAAAATGCGCGCCGAGCAAAAGCTCAAGGTTCTGCGCGGCCCCTTCCACGTGAAAATCTCGAAGTCAGAGTTCCGCATGGACGTCTATTTGCAGGATCTTTACGTCCGCAGCTACCGCGTCGGTCTGGGCGCCGACCAGGGCACGCCCGAAGGCGTTTGGAAGGTCAAAGACCGGCTGGAACGCCCGACATACTATCCGCCCGCTTCGGCCGAAGTAAAACGCATCATCCCGCCGGACGATCCGGAGAATCCCCTCGGCAACTACTGGATCGGCCTGGAGGGCGTATCGGGCGACGCCGTCGGCCACACCGGCTACGGCATGCACGGCACAATCGAACCCGAATCCATCGGCCAGGCGGCCTCCATGGGTTGCGTGCGCATGCTGAACGAGGACGTGGAGTTCCTGTATAAGCTCATGCTGCCCGGCGAATCCACCGTGACTGTCCTGCCTTGAACGAGTTACTCCAGGCGCCGCGACTGTTTAATCCGCTGCTGGCGCCAACGAGCCAGCCGCTCACCCCATTCGAAATCGCCGCTGGCCCGTACGGCTTGCTGCTGTTCGTCTGGTTGGTGCCGCTGGTGCGAATCGTTGGCCGTCGCCGGCCGCGCACGGCCATCGCCGGCTTCAGCCTGCTCTGGCTCATCTGGACACTTGGTCCGATTGCGACCCTGATCTTCCTGGGCGCGGTCGCCACCGGCGCGGCCTGGGTATTGGCGACAGGCTACTTGCGGCAAACGGGCCGATTGCAGCGGCGCGGCGCCATTGGTCTGGTCTGGCTCGGCCTGCATGCGCTGGTGCTGCCGGCCTGGTGGATTCCGAGCGCGGCCTGGTACGGCTGGGAGCCGACGCGCATGCCGCTGTTGCACAACATCGGGTTCGCGTATTTCCTGCTGCGCTTCATTGCCTGGGGCCGGAACCTGGCGGAAAATCCAAGTCAACCGCTACGTTTGGCGGACACCATCTGTTGGATTCTGTATCCGCCCTGTATGCGCCTCGGTCCCGTGCTGACGCGCGAGAGCTTCCTAAAGCGCTTTGACGCGTGGGCACCCGCACGACGAGTGGACTGGGCGACGGTCGGCCGCCGCGCCGGCCTGCTGTTGCTCGGCCTGGTCGGCTTGGCGATTACCATCAGGAACATGCCCAGTCGCCAGGGTGAAGTCGACTTCTTCAGCGCTCCGCAGCAATACACCACTAATGACCTGCTGGCACTGATCTATCTCGTGCCTGTTCAAATCTACTTCCTGCTATGGTGCTACAACCAACTCGCAAACGGACTGGCGGCCTG
>JAAYXS010000559.1 GCA_012515775.1 Phycisphaerae bacterium | reverse complement strand
CACCTCCTGCAGCAGCAGGACGTCGGCCTGGTAGTGGCCCAGGACCTCCACGATGCGCTGCGGCGCGAACTTTCCGTCTATCCCGATCGCTTTGTGAATGTTGTACGTGAGCAGCCGCAGGTGCATAGACAGGACGCCTAGTATAACGCCCGCGTGCCCCGGCCGCCACGATTTTCGGCGCCGGGCGCGTAGGAAACCTGTTCCGCAGCCGAAGGGCGGCCGGAAGCTTGCGGGGCGGTTGCCGCGGGGGAGGGGGAAGGTGGAGCGGAACGTGGAACGAAGCCATTTGGCGGTTTCCAGCGTCACCAAGGTCCGGGGGGCACATTGCCAAGTGTCACCAAGGTTGGGGGGCAGATTGCCAAGGGGCCTGATAAAAACGGCTCTGCAAGTGGCGTCGGAACCAGATTGCCAGGTTGCCAAGGTACGCGCGCTCGGTTTTGGCAAAGTGCCGATAACTTGAATTACGAATGACCTAACGCGCATTGGCGACCTCCGGCGCGCGCTGCGGGCGCGCGCTCAACTAGGCATTCTAGGCGCGACGCGGGGGGCAGAAGTAAAAAGTTGGAAGTAAGAAGCAAGAAGTTCGAAGTTAAGACCCGCCTGGCCCGCTGCTCCCAAATCAGCGTGCGCCACTGACTCTCAGCTCCTGACCGCCAGCGTGCCAGATCGCGGGCGAAGATTGTCGATGGGATTTAGTCAGCGCACACCCGCCGTTAACTATAGCATCGCCGCTGTTTGGGGCGCCGGAAGTAAGTTCTCATAGCCGATGGCGGTCGGCCGGGGCTTATCACTCGACCTGCCGGCGGTCGGCCGACCAGACCGCCCTGATTACCACGACCAGCGCTGACGACGTCTGGTCGGCAGGCTAGGTTGGGCTCTATCGCACCGGAGGATCTTACGGCTGTTGCCTTGATTGTAGCGGAGAGCCTATGCTTGTGGCGCGGGCCCTGGTGATAGCAATATCATGCGTAACCGGCGGAGCGCTGGTTGGCGTGACCGTTGCCTGGCGTGTTGCTCCCTTTGCAGTTCCGGTTGCCATTTTGCTTGGTAGCGCCGCGGGCTTAGCTCTGTGCCCACTTGGTGTGCTGTGCTTGTAGCGCTGTGTGCTGACTGTCGCTCTTCCCGTTACATTTGGCACGATTCTTAGCGCCGCTCTCATTGTGACGGATGCCGAAAGAATGATGCTGGGGGATAAATAGGGACAGTCACCTATTTTGGCACAAATTCGGCCCGACTGGCCCGATCATCGAAATAGGTGACTGTCCCTAATTATCGAATTAATCGGGAGTGGCCAGTACCGAATGCAAAACGAGAAGAACCTCCCGGCGTGTCGGTGAGCGAAGTGCGGCCTGAAGAAGTGGGCCAAGAGCGCGGCGGCCGCGTTGCGTGGCCGCCGCGCAGAATCACCGAAATTAGAGATCAGCCGCGGCGCCGCAGGAGCAGGCCGGCCGCGAGGAACAGCCCCAGCGCGGCGGGCTCCGGAATGTACTGGAAGTTCGGGCCGAAGCGGCAGTACGTCGTGGTGGTCGTAGGACCGGGAATCGCCAGCGACGGCGCGCCGCCGTAACACGCTTGGACGTATGTAATCGCCGGATCGATCACCAGGTCGGTGGGTCCGGCGTAGACCATCCGGTCCTGGTTGGACGAACCAGTGAAGAAGCCGATGACGTAATCCACGCCGGGAACCAGCACCACGTCCTGCACATCCACGTAGCGGAAATGATCAATCAGCGGATCGGTGGTGCCCTGGCTGATCACGCCGGAGGTCAGCAGCGTGCCGCTGTCGAGCTCCCACAGGCCGACCGGGTGCTCGATATCCATCCCGTCGTCATCGTCGTCCCATAACCCCAGTGAGGTGACCGTCATCTCTTGGTTGGCCTTGAACTGCCAGCCGTGGTTCGTCGGGGCGCCCATGGGCGCCATGGTCCCGCCGCCCAGGCTGATGGCCGCCGTATCCGCGAATGCCGGCTGGCCCATCAGCAAAGCGGCGCATGCCAGAGCCGCAATGCTAATAATCCTCCTCATCACACTCTCTCCTCCAAAAAATGGGTAGCAGTCTCGCTCGGCGGACTCGTGCCCGCGCCGGGGGCGAAACTGGACGGGTAATAGGAGTAGTGTACTCCAGAACTCGTCTCTGTACAATGCAATTTCACGCATATTCAGGGAAAATCCCCATTTTTGACACAAATTCTGCCCTGCACGTCGATGGTTATGGGGTGTCGAGGACCAATCTGCCACGCCAGAGCGGCAAACGCTTCATCCCCGCGGGATATTGCCAAGCCCGTAAGCCAGAAATTGCGCGCCGGATGCCGACCATCCTTGGCCTGCTGTGCTGGTTTTGTGTACCAACATCTTCACGGGAGGCTTTGCTTTGCGCAAGCGCCGTCGGCGGGACGCCCATTATCACCTATCACTTTATCACCTGGTCACGTCGTCGCCCGGCTAGCTGTTTAGCAGCCGCCTAGCTTTTCTTGCAGCCAGGGTAGGACCTGGTCTTTGCTCACGCGGACTTGCGCGAGGGTGTCGCGGTCGCGGATCGTGACGGTGCCGTCCTGCAGCGTCTGGCCATCGACCGTGACGCAGAAGGGCGTACCGACTTCGTCCTGGCGGCGGTAGCGGCGGCCGACGGCGCCTTTTTCGTCGTAGAAGGCGGTCATGTGCTTTTTGACGTCGCGGTAGATGGCGGCGGCGACGTCGGGCATGCCTTCCTTGTTCACCAGCGGGAAGACGGCGACTTTGGTGGGGGCGAGCTTGGGGTGGAATTTCATGAGGACGCGCGTCTGCATGACGCCCTTCTCGTCCGGGGCCTGGTCTTCGGTGTAGGCTTGGCAGAGGAAGGCCAGCGCGGCGCGGTCGGCGCCGGCGGACGGCTCGATGACCGTCGGCAGGAAGCGGTACGGCGGCTCGTTCTTGGCTTTCTTCTCGGCCTCCTTGTCGCCGCCGAACTTGGCCTTGTCGCGTTCCCAGGCTTCGTCGTCGAAATAGGTCAGGTCTTTGCCGCTGAACTTAGCGTGTTGCGTCAGGTCGAAATTGCCGCGGTGGGCGACGCCTTCAAGCTCCTGCGGCTCGTCGGAGAAGGGGAACATGTACTCGATGTCGGCGCAGGCCTTCGAATAGTGGGCGAGCTCCTCCGGGCCCTGGTCGCGCAGGCGGAGCTTGTCGCTGCGCAGGCCGAGATTCGTGTACCAGGAGTGGCGCACGTTGCGCCAGAATTCGTACCACTTCATCGAGTCGGCTTCGTGGCAGAAGAACTCGATTTCCATCTGCTCGAACTCGCGCGAGCGGAAGGTGTAGTTGCGCGGGTTGAT
>JAAYXS010000558.1 GCA_012515775.1 Phycisphaerae bacterium | reverse complement strand
GTGTCGGTTGCCCGCGCGGCCGGCGGCGGGATGCCGTCCGCGGGCTGCGTGCTGGAAGTCCTGCGGGTTGTCGGCCCGGAGCTGCCCCGCGGGTCGCACTTGGGAGTTGTTTACGTGCTTCAAACGCCTGACCAGTACGCCCGCCATTGCCCGGGCGAGGAGAAGGTCCCGATTTCAGACGCCATCTGCTTCGGTCGGCAGCGGGCGAATTTCCGCAAGTGCTCCAACTGCGATTTCAACGAGGAACGAGCCGGTCCCATACTCGGGATTCTCGCCTCCGGGCCAGGCGGGCAGACGCCCTCGCGCGAGCCGCCGGAAGCGGGCGTTATCGAAAGGGTCTTCAAGGCGTACGACGTGCGGGCGACGGTGCCCGACCCGCTCAACGAGGACGTTGCCTGGCGCATCGGCAATGCCACGGCCCAATTTCTCCGCACCTCGCTCTCCGGCTTCGACCGTAGCGAACCCAAGATAAACTCGCTCATCCTCGGCCGCGATATGCGCCGCTCCAGCCCGGCGCTGGCCCAGGCGCTGGCTGACGGCGTGCTGGCGGTCGGCACCAACGTCATCGATATCGGGCTGGTCGACACGCCGCAGATCACTTTCGCGACCAACGTTCTGCCCTGCTGCGGCGGGGTGCAAACGACGGCGAGCCACAATGCGGCCAACTACAACGGTTTCAAGATTTTGGGGCAGAAGGGCAAGCCGATCGGGGCCGAGACGGGTTTGCAGGAAATTCAGCGAATCGCGGCGGCCATTTCGCGCTACGAGGCGCCGGTGACGGCGAAGGTGCAGCGCCTGGAGTTGTCGCACGAATATCGCGAGTATTTGTTGAAATTCCTGCGACCGTTGGCGCGGCCGCTGAAGGTCGTGGTTGATGCGTCGAACGGCATGGCCGGCCGCTGGTTCCCAATCGTCTTCGACGGCACGCCGAATTTGCAGATCATCCCGCTGAATTTCGAGCACAACGGCGAATTCGCACACCCGCCCAACCCGCTGGTGGCCGCGAACCTCGAGGACTTGCGGACGGCGGTGCGCGAGCACGGGGCGGACTTCGGAGCATGTCTCGACGGCGACGCGGACCGCTGCATCTTCGTCGACGAATACGCCGAGATCGTCCGCTGCGATCTGCTCACCGCACTGCTGGCGGGCGAGTACCTGCGGCAGAAGCCCGGGGCGACCATAATTTACGACGTTCGTTGCAGCCGGATCGTGGGCGAGCACGTGAGCAAGCTGGGGGGCGTAGCGCGGCGCGAGCGGGTGGGTCACGTGTACATGAAGCGCGCGTTGGCCGATCACAGGGCCGTATTCGGGGGGGAGGTCAGCGGGCATTTTTACTTTCAGGACTTTTTCAACGCTGACTCGGGGCTGATGGCTTTTATCGCGGTGCTGAACCTGCTTTCGCGCAGCGGCGAGTCCCTGGCGGGTTTGATCAAACCGTTGGACGTCTACGCCAGCAGCGGTGAGCGGAACTTCGAAAACGAGGACAAGGAAGGGACCATTCGGCGCCTGGCCGACACATACGCCAAGGGCGCGATCGATTACCTCGACGGTATTACGGTCCAGTACCCGGAGTGGTGGTTCAACGTGCGGCCGTCGAATACCGAGCCGCTGTTGCGGCTGAATATTGAGGCGGTCAATGAGCGGCTGCTGGAAGCAAAACTGGCCGAGCTGACGCCGCTATTGGGCGAGCCGGTGGAGCAATGATGACGCGATTGATGGCGCCGCGGCCGGGCGAGATCGTCCGCGCGGATCTGGATTGCGGAATTGAATTCGCGGCCGACGTGCTGCCGGGGCGCAACACGGCGGCGTTGGTGTTCCGGGTTCTGGTGGGCGTGGCTGACGAGCCGCTGGAGTTGACGGGGATCAACGGGCTGGTTGAGCGGACGCTGTCGAAGGGAACGAAGCGTTTCACCGGGCGCAGCTTGGCAGACGCGTTCGACGCACTGGGGGCGTCGTGGGCGAGCCTGAGCGGGCGACAGAGCACGATCGTGCGCGTGCTGTGCCTGCCCGAATTCGTGGTGGAAGCGGTGGGGCTGGTGGCGGAGATGCTCTGCCGGCCGACATTTCCGGATGAGGCCTGCGAGGTGGCGGTAGAGCTGGCGCGGCAGGAATTGCGGCAGATGGAGGACGAGCCGGATGAGTTAATCAATGTGCTGATTAACCGGCTCACGCTGGGGCCGGTGCTGGGCCGTTATCCCGGGGGCGAGCCGCAAACACTGCCGCGCATCACGCCGGAGAAGATGCGTGAGCACTGGCAGCGTCACTATCACGGCGGGC
>JAAYXS010000557.1 GCA_012515775.1 Phycisphaerae bacterium | reverse complement strand
GGCCTACAGCACGCTGGTCTACTGGTATGCGGATCCGCAGGCCGCCCAGCCCGGCGGAAGACGCCTTTTCGCGCCGCTGACGCTGGATAATCTGACGCCGGGGCCGCTGCGCATCGCGGGCGCCGTTGAGGTCGAGGACCACGTGGTCGGTGTTGAGGAGCGCGTGCTCAAGGAGCAGTACGCCGACGGCAACGAGCTTTCCGGCCAGCGCGCCGTGATCATCCCCGACACCGGGCCGGTCCAAATCAACATCCCCTCGGAAACCGAGCGTGTGGTGCACCTCACATTGCGAATGCACCAGCTCCGCGCGCGCTACTTCGACAAGGTCGAGATCATAGACCCCGACGGCCGGCCGCTGACAACGATCAAGTATGATCGACACGGCGGCGGCCTGTACCCGGTCGGCCGCGTCCGCCTGAAGGCCGGCGACAACCTGTTCACGGTAGTCTGTTCCAAGCGCGCCGTATTCGATTGCTGGATTCTGCAAGACGTACCAGACGCCGAACCCGACGAAGCCGCTGAACCAAACGAAGCAGCCTAACCCGAAGGTGATAAGGTGATAAAGTGATAGAGTGATAAAGGCCGATCCGCGCCCCCTTTATCACCCTATCACCTTATCACTTTATCACCCGGCTCACCCCGCCGCCCACCTTCATACTCTTCTCACCCTTCAAACCCTGCCACCGCCGCCCCCGCCCGATTTGACCACCGCCGAACGATGTGATAATCCTGGTATATGCCTCACCACGAAACAATCGCGATCCTCGATTTCGGCAGCCAATACTCCCAGCTCATCGCGCGCCGCGTGCGTGAAAACCACGTTTACAGCGAATTGTTAGCCCCCGACACGCCCGCCCACTCCCTGCGCAAAATGGGCGTGCGCGGCATCATCCTCTCGGGCGGCCCCGGCAGCGTTTACGAGGCCGGCGCCCCACGCTGTGAAGCCGCCATCTTCGAACTCGGCGTCCCCGTCCTGGGCATCTGCTACGGCATGCAGATCGCCTGCCAGATCCTCGGCGGCGAGGTGCGGGCCGCCCAAGCCCGCGAATACGGCCGCGTGCGCCTCAACGTCACTCGCCCCGAAGGCGTGCTGGCCCATCTGCCCCAGGAAATCTCGGCCTGGATGAGCCATGCCGACGTGGTAATGCGGGTCTCCGACGCGTTCGAAAGCATAGCCGCCACCGATAGCTGCCCCATCGCCGCCGTGCGCCACCGCCAGCGCCCGGTTTACGGCGTTCAGTTCCACCCGGAGGTAACGCATACCCCCCAAGGTTCGCAGATCATCCGCAACTTCCTATACGACGTCTGCGGCTGCGCCGGCGACTGGAACGTCGAAAACGTCATCGAAACATCGGTCGATGCGATCCGCCGCCAGGTCGGGCCGAGCGACCGCGTCATCTGCGGCCTCTCGGGCGGCGTGGACAGCAGCGTGACCGCCGCCCTGGTCCATCGCGCCATCGGCGACCGCCTCGTGTGCATCTTCGTGGATAACGGACTTCTGCGGCGCCGCGAGGCGGAGCTGGTCGACGCCACCTTCCGCGGGCACTTCGGAATCGAGCTGCGGACCGCACCGGCCGCCGAGCGCTTCCTTTCGCGCCTGCGCGGCGTGCTCGACCCGCAGGAAAAGCGGCGCATCATCGGCCACGAGTTCATCGCCGTCTTTAAGGACGAGGCCCAGCGCATCGCCGGAGCCCGCTTCCTCGCCCAGGGGACCATCTACCCGGACGTCATCGAATCCGGCCACGGTCCAACCGGCCACGCCGCCGTCATTAAGTCGCACCACAATGTCGGCGCGCTGCCCAAAGAGCTTGGTTTCGAGCTGGTCGAGCCATTGCGGCTGTTCTTCAAGGATGAAGTCCGGCAAGTGGGCCTGGCGCTGGGCCTGCCCGAAGATCTGATCTGGCGCCACCCGTTCCCGGGGCCCGGCCTGGCCGTGCGAATTGCGGGCGAAGTCACGCCCGAGCGCCTGGACCTGCTCCGTTCGGCGGACGAAATCCTGCTGGAAGAAATCACCGCCGCCGACTGGTATCACAAAATCGCCCAGGCCTTCGCGGTGCTGGTGCCCGTGGCCAGCGTCGGCGTAATGGGCGACGGCCGCTCGTACGAGGGCCAGAATCTCATCGTGCTGCGCATGGTGGAGACGCGCGACTTCATGACGGCCGACTGGGTTCATATTGACTACGACGTGCTGGCCCGCATCAGCAACCGCATCATCAACGAGGTACGCGGCGTCAATCGCGTCGCTTACGACGTATCCAGCAAGCCGCCCGCCACCATCGAGTGGCAGTGAGCCAGGGAGCAAGCCGATGCCGGCAACCCAGGTGAGCATCAGCAGGTGAGCATCAAATGAATACAACCGAGCCGCTGCGCTTCGGAATCTGCGGCCTGGGATTCATGGGCCGCACCCATTTCCGCTACCTGAGCGCGCACCCGGCCGCGCAAGTCGT
>JAAYXS010000556.1 GCA_012515775.1 Phycisphaerae bacterium | reverse complement strand
TGGGCGTTACAGGACTCGAACCTGTGACCTCGTCCGTGTGAAGGACGCGCTCTAACCAACTGAGCTAAACGCCCGCAAGCCGCTTACGGTTTCTTGCGTCACGTGATTTTCTGCCATCTGCCGCCTGTTCGTCAAGTGCCGCCAACTCGCTCTTCGTGGCGGCCTTGGCGCTCTCGGCGCCTTGCCGGTTGCTTGGCTGAGAGCTGACATCTCCCGTCTCGGCTGAAAGCTGAGAGCCGCGAGCCGATCGCTCGCCCATTGACGCCGCCGTCTTTCGCAGAGACATTTCTGGCCGTTGCGCTCGCGGACGACGCCGGCCCGGGCGATTCGGTTCAAACAATCTGCCCACGCGGGCGCCGCTTGCCCGGCCCCGCCAGCGGCCAAGGAGGTTGCGGTGAACTGTCGAAAAACGGCCCATTTCCGGCCTGCCTGTACCTGCCACCTGCTCCTGTACGCCCTCTGGCTCGCCCTGTGCGCCGGCTGTGCCCCCGCCAACCTCTCCCCTACCGCGTACGATGTCTCCGTCCGCCTCGACCCCGCCACGCACCGCCTCAACGGCAAAACGCTCATCACTCTGCGGCCCGACCCGCCCTCCGGCTGGCCCCGCCAATGGGTGACGCTCGACTTCGCCCTCAACCGCGCGCTCCGCATCGAAGAAATCACGGCCGAGGACGCCGCCGTCGTCAGCCACGCAACCATCGAACCGCCACCGGAGCCCGAAGACCCGGCCGCCGCCTCAATCGCCACGCGCGGCGCAGCCACCCAGCCGGTGACCGCTTCGGAGCAGCCCCTGTGCCTCATCCACCGCTTCGTTCTCGGCTCGCTAGGCGCCTCCCCGCGCCTGAAACTCGACTACTCCGGTGAATTGGTCCAGGACGTGCAAGCCGGCGAGCGCCGCGGCCAGATTCACAATCGCCTCGTGGCCGCGCACATCGGCCCCGAGGGCATCTACCTGGACGAGCGCGGCGGCTGGTACCCATTCTCGTACCGCCAGTCCGACCGGCGCGCAGGCGAGTTGGCCGCATACCGGCTGACCGTCGAGCCCGTGCCGGGCATGGAGTTGGTGGCCGGCGCCCGTTTCGACCACGAGGCGTCCAGCGCCGGCGACAAACTCGTGTGGAGCTCGACCTATCCGCTCGAGGGGCTGGTGCTGGTCGGCGGGCCGCACCGCATCAAGACGCGCGATGCGGACGGAATTCGTCTTCGGCTGCACTATTCGCTACCCGAGGACGAGCAATCGCGCGACGTCATCGAAAAGAACACGGACCTGTTCCTCGCGGCGGCCGCGGATTACCTAGCCCGTTACCAGCCGCTGATCGGCCCCTTCCCATTCCGCGACTACGCGATCGTGGAAAACTTCTTCAGCTCGGGTTTCGCCTTTCCCGAATTCACGCTACTGAACAAAACCCTCTTCCAGATGGGACGCCGCGCCCTGGGGCACGGCTTCCTGGACCACGAGCTGCTGCACTGCTGGTGGGGCAACGGTATCTATGTCGATCCCGCCGACGGCAACTGGTGCGAGGCGCTTACTAGCTACGCCGCGAACTACTACGGCTACGTCCTCGACGGCGACGACCAAGGCGCGCGAAAACAGCGGCGCAACTGCTGCATGATCGTCAGCGGGATCGAGCCCGAGCAGGACAAGCCGCTGGGCAGCTTCGACCGCCCAAACGGCCCGGGCCGCGAAGTGGGCTACAACAAGGGCACTATGGTCTTCCACATGCTCGCCACGCGAGTCGGGCAGGAAAACTTCTGGAACGCAATGCGGCGCCTGACCCGCGATTACATGGGCCGCTACGCCAGTTGGAGCACGCTGCAAGAAGTCTGCGAGCAAGAAAGCGGCCTGGAGCTCGACCGCTTCATACAGGATTGGGTGCGCACCGCCGGCGCGCCGCGCATCGAGCTGACCAGCGCAGTCTGGCTGCCGGCGGAAAGCGCGCTCCAGGTCACAATCGCGCAGCACGACACCAACTTCGAGCTGAACGTGCCGCTGCGCCTGGTCTACGATGACGGCAGCACGCGCGATGAAATCATCCCGCTCGACGGCCCCGCCGCGACCGTGCGCCTCAGCTCAGACCGGCCCGTCCGCACCGTCGTGCTTGATCCGGATTACCAGATTCTGCGGAAAGTACGCCCGGAGGAGATGATTCCCAACGCCGGCCTCGTACGGTCCGCCCGCGACCTCCTGATCGTGACGCCCCCCGAACCTATCTCGCCCTTCTACCAGATTGTCATTGAGGACTGCATCGGCCCCGCCGGTTCAAAGGAAGTCACGCACCGGAACGCCGCTGACGTCACGGCCGCCGACTTGGCCGGCAAGTCAGTATTGCTGCTGGGCGACGCCGTCCGGGCTGAGCCGGTGCAAGCGCTGCTCGCACGCACAGTCTGCCCCATCCGGTGGGAGACTGACGGCTTTCGCATAGACGACACTCTCTACAATTCGCCCGGCCATGCCGTGCTGTGTACCGTCCACCATCCGGATTCGCCCGAACAGGCGGTAATGTTGTATTACGGCAACAGCGAAACGGCCCTGGGCCGCGCCGACCTGCTGGGCTTCTACCGCGACAGCCTGGTGGTTTTCGAAACCTCCAGCCGCCAGGTGCGCGACGAGACAATCTATGAAGGGCGGCCGATCGCGCGGCGCGATTTCGAGACGCTGCAAGTGATAGAAGTGAGTCGTTAGTGCCGCGCCGGACCAAAGCGCACCAACGCCTGCCGGGAGCACAGGGCTCGGCTTTGCCGCCGCAAAGCAAAGTTTCGCGCGCCATAACCTCCCGCCCCGCCCGGCACAGCCTGGTACTCCGTATCGCCCATTCGCCCGGCGGACGCGCCGTGTTGCTGGGAGCGGCGGCCGGGCTCGTCTACCTATTCGTGGCCGGCGACCTGCG
>JAAYXS010000555.1 GCA_012515775.1 Phycisphaerae bacterium | reverse complement strand
GCCGCTTCATTGACCAGCACCGGGACGCCGGCAGTGTACATGCACCCGGTCGAGGCGCTGCACGGTGACCTCGGCATCGTCAGCGAGCGGCATTGCCTGATTGCCCTCTCCTGCAGCGGCAATACGGAGGAAGTGGTGCGCTTCGTGGCCCATTTCGGGCGACTGGGCGGGCCGGCGATCGGCATCACGCAGAACGGGCAATCGCGGCTGGCCGAATTATCAAAGCACTTCATCTTGCTGCCGGAGGTTCCGGAAGCCGGGCCGTTGAACCTGGCCCCGACGACCAGTTGCGTGATGATGCTGGCGGCGGGGGATGCGCTGGCGATGGCGTTGCTGCACCGGCGCGGGTTTCGGCGCGAGGATTTCGCCCAGTTTCATCCGGAGGGGACGCTGGGGCGGCGTTTGTTGCTGACGGCGGCGGATTTGATGCACTCGGGCGAGCGTTTACCGCTGGTGCGTGCGGAAGATTCATTTGGGCAACTGATCCTGGAGATGACGCGCAAGGGGCTGGGGCTGGCGATCATCGTCAACCAGGACGGCGGTTTGTTGGGCACGTTTACGGACGGCGACTTGCGCCGAGTGTTCGAGCGCGTGGAGAAGCCGCGCGAGTTGGACGCGCGAACGGCCCACGCCCGCAGCCGGCGTGCGAGCGGCGCGCCCCCGGTGCCGGTGTCGACTATTCGCCCGACGCACTTGGCGGTCGATTGCCTGCGGATCATGAGCGAGAGCCAGATCACGAGCCTGGTCGTCAGCGATGCCGAAGGCCGGCCGGTGGGGTTGTTGCGATTGATGGATCTGCTGAAGGCGGGGTTGTAGGAGCCGTCGCTTTGCGGCCGTGAACAGGCTGTCCGCGCCGCGCGCGTGTAGCGGCATCCATGTCCGGATCTTCGGCGCCTGGCATTGCCGCGGCCTGGCCGAACAGGGATGCAGGCTGCGCCATCCCCCGCCGGCTGGCAAATATGGACGCAAGAATTCCCGCCGCCAGAAGCCCTACGATAATGCTCAGCGACACCCCGATCGGAATCTTGTAGACGCCTGAAACGAGCATCTTCACCCCCACGTACGCCAGCAGGAACACCAGGCTGAACTTCAGATAGCGGAATTTATCCATCAGGCTGGCCAGCGCGAAAAACAGCGAGCGCAGCCCCAGAATCGCGAATATGTTGGACGTGAAGACGATGAACGGATCCGCCGTGATGATAAAAATCGCGGGTATCGAATCAATCGCAAACAACACATCCGAACTTTCGACGATCAGCAAGGCCAGGAAAAGCGGGGTCATGGCCCGGCGGCCGTTCTCCCGGACGAAAAAGTGTTGGCCCTCTATTCGCGTGGTGACCGGATAGAAGCGTCGCGCGATTCGCACCAAGGGGTTGCGGTCGGGCTCGATTTCCTGCTCGCCGGAGAAAAGCATTTTCACCGCGGTCACGATCAGCAGCCCGCCGAAGACGTAGAGGACCCAGTCGAAGCGGTGGACCAGGGCCGCCCCACCCAGAATCATGGCGCCGCGCAGGACGATGGCGCCCAGAATGCCCCAGAACAGCACGCGGTGCTGGTACATCAGCGGAACCCTGAAGTACGCCAGGACCAGGGCGATGACGAAGATGTTGTCCATCCCCAGCGACTTTTCGATCAGGAAACCGGTGAAGAACTTCAGCGCCGCCTCGCGGCCGTCCGGCTCCGCAAACGCGCTCAGCCCGATGTCGAGCCAGTGGTTCTCATAGATCAGGTAAACCAAACTGTTGAACAGCAGCGCCAGAACCACCCAGAAGCCGGTCCACAGCAGCGCTTCACGCGTGCGGATCACATGCGCTTTACGGTTGAGAACGCCCAGGTCGAGCGCCAGCAGAAGTATTACGAGTATGACGAAACCGACCCAGGCCCAGATGACCATGCCTGCTCCGAAAACCGCTGCGTTTCAAAAAGTGCTCATTATAGAGCGCCGGGCGTGCGGAGCGCGCGCCAGAACCTGAGTTACCGCAAAATGCGTTCCCGCCGGCCTTCCGGCGGCCGAAACCCCGCCTTGAACTCCCGCCCGCTTGCTTTATCCTGCGGACTGACTGGTGGCTAACCGGTCGTGTAGAGGGTCAAGGAGGACCAATGAGCGACAAGCCTATCGCGGTGTTCGATTCCGGACTCGGCGGGCTTTCGGTTGTGCGCCATTTGCGCCACCGCCTGCCGCACGAGCAGCTTGTGTACTTCGGCGACACCGCCCGCGTCCCGTACGGCAGCAAATCGCGGCAGACCGTCATAACCTTCGCCCTCGAAGCGGCCCGCTTCCTGCTCCAATTCGAACCCAAACTGATCATCGCGGCCTGCAACACCGCCAGCTCGCTGGCCATGAACGAGCTGCGGCAGGCGCTGCCCGTGCCAGTCATTGGCGTGGTTGAACCGGGCGCCGCCACCGCCGTCCGCCTGGCCGGCGGAGGGCCCATCGCCGTCATCGGCACCGAAGCCACGGTGGGCAGCGGCTCCTACCTGGCGGCCGTGCGCGCCCTCGCGCCCGAGCAGGAGGTCATTCAACGCGCCTGCCCGCTGCTGGTGGCCCTCGTCGAAGAGGGACGCGAACCGTCTGACAACATCGTCCGCCTGGTCGTTCAGGAATACCTCACACCGCTGCGGGAACAGGCCATTCGCGTGTTAATCCTCGGCTGCACGCATTATCCGCTGCTGCGCCAGCCGATCGCTGACTGTCTTGGCCCCGAGATTGAGATCGTCGACAGTGGGCGCGAAACCTCGCTCGCGGTCGAACAGTACCTGCGCGCCACGCATTCCTTGTGCCCGCCGGGAAGCGCAGGTACCATGCGTTGCTACGTGAGCGACAACCCCGAACGCTTCAAACGCGTCGGTTCGCGCTTCCTCGAGGAGGATATCGAACAGGTTGAGTTCGTTGAGCCGGAAAGATACATCTCGGCCGGCGTGTGAACCCCATCGCCGGACCACCAGTGTGAGCATGCAGGCGCGCGACCGCCTGCGGTGTTGCGCCGCCTGGGCGGCCCTGTCGGCGGTGGCGCTGCTGCTGGCCGGTTGTAGCGATGCCAAAATCAACGCCGTGGTGGTGAAAATCTTCGAGCCACGCCGCACCCCGCAGCAGAATCTGGTCACCGCCTTTTCTTCCGAAGACCCCGATGTGCGCCGCGACTCGCTGGGCAAGGTGGCCAAGAGCAAGCTGCACGACGAGGATTGGGCCGTTAAGGGGTACATCACGATCGCCCTGCTGGACACCGAACCGCAGGCCCGTTGCGTGGCTATCCGTGCCCTGGTCCGCACCGAAGACCCGCGCGCGGCCGAAACCCTGCTGAAGCTGCTCAACTACCGCGAGTACCCACCCCAGGAAGTCCGCCCGCCGGATACGCTGATCCGCTGGGACGCAACGCTCGGCCTGGCGCGGCTGTCCGAACGGGACGCGGTGCCGCCGGAACTGCGCGAGTCGGTTGAGCAAACGCTGATCGAACGCCTGCGCATGGACGAGGACGCCCAGGTGCTTACGGCCGCGGCGCG
>JAAYXS010000554.1 GCA_012515775.1 Phycisphaerae bacterium | reverse complement strand
GCGACGCCGCCGCGGGCCCGCGCCTCACGCGCAGCAGTCAGCGGTTCGGCGTATCGCATGCGATAGTAGTAGTAGCCGAGCAGGTAGATGACGGCGATCACCGCGCCGATGAAGATCAAGGCGTACGCCAGCACGATCATCACCGTATGCAGGCGCAACATAATGTTGTCGAGAATGCCCATCATCGACGTAATCGCCCCACCGCCGGGCAGGACGAAGCTCGCAACCGTCAGCGCGGAAAAGCCGGCCGCGTTTCCAGCAATCTGGAAAACACCGGTGCGATAGAACAGTTCTGCAACCAGGGCGATGGCAATGCCGCCCCAGGCCGCCGCCGTGATCGCCTCGAACATGTTGGCCACCGGAATGCGGCCAAGGACGTACCAGCGCAGGCCGACCATGTAGGCGTGCCAGACCAGTCCCAACACCATCAGCAGTAGCGCGATGCGGCGCGGGGTCGGCCAACGCGTCACGAAGGCGATGACGGCGAAGACGGCGCCCACCAGGTAAGCCAGTGGGCCGAGGAACGCGCGCGAGAAGATGGTGTTGCTGGTGAACGTCTCGTAGTAGTGGGCTTCGGCCCGGCGCTGTGCCTCTGGTGGATAAACGCCGGACGCGGCCAGCGTCGGGAGGACCTCGGTTAGATTAGCCAACGCCGTTTGGACCGCCGGGGCGTCGGCCCGTTGCCACGCCTCCTGGAGGCGGAGCCAGGGCTCGAGGGCCCGTGCGGCCTCGGTGGGGCTGATGCCGAACGCCGGCGGGCCGAAGCGCCGCGCCAGCTCTTCCGCGCTGAGGCGCTGCCCCTCCGGCAGTGCCAGGGCGGCATTGGTGCGCAGTTCGTCCGGGGTGAACCAGGCGGCTTCGCGCGCCGCGTTCGGGCGCGGCACGATGAGCATCATGTCTTTCAGGTCGCGGGCCGTGGCTTGCGCATCAAGAATGCGGTTGAGGGCACGGGTTTTCGTGTTGATCGGCAGCAGTTCGCGGATGCGTTTTTGCACGGCCGGGGCACGCAGTTCGCGCGGCGTGAGGTAGCCGGATTGCCGGACGCGCAGGCGTTCGACCTCTGCCATGTGCTCGGTCAGGTCGATCCGCAGGTCGCGTTCGCGGACTCTGACGAGCGGCACATCGTCGTACTGTTCGCCGTTGAACAGCAATTCAAACAGTGACGCGCATGGGCTTAGGCTGGGTAAGTGCCCCGTGCCGTACATGGCGCTCACGCGCTCACGGGCGAAGGCTTCAAGCGTTTTGTAGCGCCCCGCGTCCTGCACGACAATCAGCTTGGCGAGCCGCCAATCGATTTGGCGGTCGAGCGCGACGGCGCTTTGAGAAGCGGCGAAGGGCTCCGCGGCCTCGGTGGTCGAGGCCAAGAACGGGAAGGCCAGCAGCATCAGCAGCGGGGCAACACGCGGGGCGTTGGCCGTCAGCGGTGCACTCCGGGTCGCCGGCTCCCGGCTCTGCTCCCCTCTCGATCCCTCCATCCCTTGATCCCTCGATCCCTCATCCCCCCAAGCGCGCCGCCGCTGCTTGATGATCGGCTTGATGTAAAACGCATGAACGCAGCCCAACGTCGTGAGCACCGAGCCGAGCGCCATGAGCAGCATGCCGCGGCGGTTACCCACACCCAGCCCGGTGAAAGTCCAGCCATCACCGGCCGCATTGGCCTGGAACAGAGTCCAGGGGGCGATGGAGTAAGTCTGGTTGGTAAACACCGCGGCGGGCGTCGGCGCTGCCTGGCCGCGCTGCACGAGAAAGTCGCTGCGCCAGCTTTCGACCATCCGCCCACCCGGCATGTGTTTCACGCTCAGTTTGACGGGGATGAGACTCGCGCCGAGATCATGCTCCAGGCGCGAGTAGAGCAAATCGTAGCTCTTGCCGTCGGGCAGCAGCACGGTCTGCTTGGGCGGCGCCCCAATCACCGCCGCGGCGTTGGCGTCTACGCGCGGGTACACCGCGAAGTAGCACCAGCGCGACTCGCTCCAACCTTCGTAGGCGCCGCGACCCGTCAGCTTCAGACGAATCGCCGACGGCTCGCGCTCCCGGTTCGGCCGCCGCAACTGAAGCGGCTGTATCACCGGTTTGGCCGCCGTGCCGGCGACGTAAGGCACATAGCCGGTCACCTCGACGTCGAACGGCAGCCCGGCGGTGCCCAGCTTGATCGGCATGCGCCAGCTTTCGAACCATCCGGTCGGGATTTTGAGGCCGGCAAGGTTAAGGTGCGGACTGGTGCGTTTGCTGGGGACGGGGCGGCCCAGTACGTCGTGCAGCTCGCCCTCCTCGGGGGTGTAGCGCTCGCGATGCAGCGGCAGCCCGGGGATCGGCGTGAACTGCAGCTCCTCGCCGGTAGGGCCAAAGTACAGCGCCGCGACTTCCTTGTCATAGAACTTGGTCTGCGGCGCAAAAATTCGCAGTTGCAATGCCAGCCCACCGCCGACAGGCGTCGCGCTTCTGTCCGCCATACCGAGCGCTACGGTTACGGGCGGTGCATCGCCAATGCTGGCCTTTACTGTGGCGTTCGCCACGGGCACGTTCGCCGCCGGCTGTGTGTCGAGCACCTCGAAACGGACCAGGCCGCCCAAGACTGGAACGATCTCTTCCCAAGTCTGCCCCTTCTCCGCCAGGAAAGCGACGTCCAGCCTTTTACCCTCGACCGTACACAATTCGACGCGCGGCGACATCAGCAACACGTCGCCCTCGACTTTGTATGCGAAGTAGCGAAATGCGCCGACGGTCAGCAGCACAAGGCCGGCGTGCGCCATGAGCGCGCCGGCGCTCATCCAACTGAACTTGATGCGCGTGAGCGTCGAGACGAGCAGCGAAATCAGGAAGAAAACGACTAAAGCTACAAAGAACCAATGCTCGAAAACCTGCATCTCGGTCATCTCGAGCGCGCCGCGCACCGGCGCCAAACCCGAGCCGATCGAAGCGTAGAGCAGAATGAGCACCAGACTGGCGATGCCGGTCCACGTGCTGCCGAGAAACGCCACGATACCGCTGCGCGGCCGGCGACTTTGAGCAAGGCCGATTTCTTCGGTCATGCGGATGCTTCCAATTTTTGCGAGCAGAGCGGCCCTACGCCCTTGCCCGAATTATACAGGGCGGCGGGCT
>JAAYXS010000079.1 GCA_012515775.1 Phycisphaerae bacterium | reverse complement strand
GGGGCGAATTTCGCGAGAATGACGATGGCTGTTAATTGGCAGGCGTAGAACGCCGACATGCCTGTAACGGCATACAGCGCGTTCTGCTTCAGCGAGCGCGTCCGTACGAACGCGCCGGCGGGAATCGCGGTCCCTCGTAACAGGCCAGCCAACATTCAGCTCCGGTGCCGACTTCGCCGGTACGGCGTTTCTCGCTCGGGTGCGCCGGTGCTGATTTGTGCCAAACGCGGTCCGCTATTCCCGCCTCCTGGGCATGGACAGCAAAACCGCCGCTCAGGGCAGCGGCACGGAATCCAACTCAATCGGAATCGTGATCTCGTCCGTCCTGGGGTAAACACGCAGCACCATTTGCGTGTTCTCGTCCAACGTACCGCTCGTAATAGTGTAGGCTTTGACCGAGTCGCCGCTCGTGGTTTCGAGCGTGCGCTCCCGCGGCCGCATCTGCTTCATGTAAGCGTCGTAAAGCGCGATTTCCTGGATCTTGTCATCGCCCTTTTTAATCTGCAACACCAGTTGGTTTGACTGGGATTGCTCTTCCGGCAGTTCTTCGGCCGCGACCACGCGCACTTCCACTCCGGCCGCCTGTAACTGCTCATTCGGGATGGTCTGGCCGGCGTACTGCAACGGGTTGTCGATCGAGATCTCAAGCTTTTCCGGCGCCGTGACAATGCGCAGCGCGCCTCGCAGGCGCATCGTTTGCGCCGCGCGGGCCGGCGAACCCAGCTTCGCCTGGAGCGTCAGTCCGCTGGTCTTGAGCCGCTCTGCGGGCAGATTGAACGGTCGCATCTCGGTTTTTTGGTCTTCCGTGTACGTTTCAGGCGTAATCAGCGGCCGGCCCGTGTCGTCAGTCGCTTCGGTAATGATGATATTCCCGACGCGTACCGTGTTCTCGATTCCGGCGCCCGCGAAGCGCATCTGCAGGCGCAACTCCGATTCTCGTTGTCCGGCGGTCTTCTCCAGGAAGAAGTAACGCGCGTCGAACATGGCCAGGATTTCAGCCCGCAGCGGACCCTGGTCATAGGTGACGGCCGGCTCAGCCGGCTGCGTATCCGCCGGTGGAACGGCCGTCACGCCGGACGGCGTCGGCGGTGCGGGCTGTTGAAGCGCGACAAGCATGCACAGATACAACATGGATGAAATCCTCCTAGTTCAACCTAGTTCAACTTCCTCTGGCGATGACCGACCGCTGGCCGCTTTCCCACTTTGCGCGCGGCACAAGCGCGATCTCTAACGGGCGGGAACATAATCACTCCCGCCCCGCTACTCGTCAACCTGGTGATCAGCGCCGGTGGAAGCGTGGCTGCCATGAGGTGCCGTGCCCAAGCTGTAAGCGCGGGCATGCCCCTCGTTAACGGTCTCCGATGCGGCGCGACTGGCGGCGGCATAGAGCAACTGGCGCCGGCATGCCCGCGCCCCGCTGTCGCGGGGCTTGGGCATGGCACCCGGCTTGGGCATGGCACCCGTCCTGTCGCGCTGTCTCCGCCTGTCGGGCTGTCTCCGGCGCTGCGTCCCATGCATGCCCCCCGAAAGCCGAGCAGATAAAGGGCGCATAGCGCGCATGCCGGAATTCGAATCGGAGCCACTCTCTGTCGCGCGGCGTGCGAGCGGCCCGTCGAACCGGTCTAACCGAGTAGTTTCTCGGTGACCTCCATCAGGCGTTCCATGCGGAAAGGTTTGTTCAGGTATTCGTCGACGCCCAGGGCCTCCGCGTACTGGCGGTGACGACGCCCTTCGTTGCCCGTGATCATGATCACGTGCGGGCGGCTGCCGCGCGGCTTGTCCTTGCGGAGCCGTTCGAGCACCAGGAACCCGCTCTTTTGCGGAAGCATGATGTCGAGGATGATCAGATCGGGGTCGTTCTCCTCAGCAAGCTGCACGGCCTTGGCGCCGTCGCGCGCCGTGTCGATGGTTGCGCCGGTATCGGCCAGACTGGTGGTTATCGCGCCCACAATGTCCGGATCGTCGTCCACCACGAGTATCCGTCTGCCTTCGAGTGATTTCGGCACTCTCGTCTCCTTATGCTCGGCCGTGCGCGTAGTGTAATATTCCCGGCTGGACCTGACAACAAACTCATCGGCCGGCGGCGACGGCCGGCCGGGTCTGGGAGAGCGTCATGCAATTCGCACGTCAAAATGTCCTGGTCGGAGCGTTCGTCCTGGTAGGGCTCGCGGCGCTGGGTGCGCTGGCGATTCTGTTCGGCAGCGGGCTTACGCGGCTACTCGGAGGCGACGGATATCCCATCATCATCGAATTCGGGTCGGTCAGGGGAATTCGGCCGGGAAACCCGATTACGCTGGCCGGACTTGAGATTGGGCAGGTCGAGGAAGTCAAATTCGCGGGGCCGGCCCAGCTCGCCACGCTTGGCGGGCCGGTGGTTGAGGTTCACGCGATCATCAGCAAGGAGTTTGAGAACCGCATTCCCAAAAACAGCACCGCGATTGCGACTGAACCGGCGTTTGGGCAGGGCCGGCCGCCGATCGAGATCACGCCCGGCGATCCGAAGACTGGCATGTTGGCTGCGGGAGACCGCATCCTGAACGCCCAGACCAAGGGTGCGATCGAGTCGCTGCTGCCGCAGGATATCCGGTTCACGTTCGAAAAGGCGACCCAGCAGGTCGGAGATGCCGCGGAAGCGCTGACGCCGGTCCTGACTGACATGCACGACCTGCTCGCGCGGCGCAGCCCGAGCGAAGTGGACCGCATCGGCGGCCCGCAGGGCAACCTCGCCTCCGCGGTGGCCCGCATCGACGCGGCCGCCAAGCACTTAAACGAGGTGCTCGGCGATCCGGCGGTGAAGAGCCAGATTCGCGAGACGATCGCGAACGCCCACAAGATGAGTGAGGACGGCAAGGTCTTCACAGCCAACCTGCGAGCCAGCTCGGAAAAAGTGGATGAGGTCGTAGAGCGCGTGCAAACCGTGGCCGCGAAAGCGGAGACGACGGTTGACCACCTGGACTCCGAGGTGACCGCGCTGGCGCGTGACGCGCGCGGCTTCCTGGAGCGGGCCACGCGTCTGGCGGACACGGCCAACGAAATGGCGGCCGCCATTCAGCAGGGCGAGGGCACGCTGGGGCGTCTGCTACACGATTCGAAGCTCTACGAGTCAATGGTGCTGACGTTCCAACGGGTCGCGCAGGCGATGGAGGAGTTCCGGCTAATGGTGGTGGACTGGCGCGACAAGGGAAAGATTCGCGTAGCGTTCTAGTTGCGCGCC
>JAAYXS010000553.1 GCA_012515775.1 Phycisphaerae bacterium | reverse complement strand
GAACGGGTGCGGGTTGGTGGCGTAGTTCCGTGCCGGAGCGTGGCCGCTGAAAATGACCAGGGGTCGGCGAATCTGGGCGGCCAGGCGAGCGCGGCGCTGTCGATAAACCTCGGCCGGGGCGGCCATGCGGGGTATGGAAGAGTGTTTCATGTTTGGACTCGCAATTGTGTGGGTCGGCTGTTACGGGCATGCCGTCGCCAATGGTTCTGGACCCGGCACGTTGCGCCGTTAACAGGGGCATGCCCGCGCTTACAGCTTGGGCATGGCACCCAGCGGGCAGCCTGTTACGAGGGCATGCCCGCGCTTATACCTTGGGCATGGCACCCGGCACCTGGCGTCCGGCTGGGGCACCCGGCCCGGATGATCCTATTCGCCCGCGCTGCCCAGCCGTGGCCCAGCCCGCAAACGGCGCGGCGGAAGCGTCGCCTCTCCTACCCGGGCTTATTCAGGGCCTGGAACTTGTCGTTTATTCGCAGGCAGGCCTGCATGAACTCCGGGGTGTAGCCGCGCTGCAGGCAGGACTGCACGATGGCGTTGCAGTCCTTGGGCAGGCATTTGCCGGAGAAGCCGCGGGCCTCGGGGTAGACGAACGTGTGGTCGCGCGAGATGCGCGTGTCCGCCAGCCAGACCTCGCGCAGCACGTTGAAATCCACGCCGTGCGCCTTTGCCACATCGTAAAACTCGTTCACGAACGTCACTTTGACGGCGTAGAACGCGTTTTCCATGTATTTGCACACCTCGGCGGTGATGGCATCGCAGAAATAAAACCGCACGTAGGCGTTGTAATAATGCTTGTAAAAATCGGCCGCGCGGCTGGTCAGCTCGGGCTTGCCACCCAGGACGACGAACTCGCGTTCGGCCATGTTGCCGAAAATGTGGGCGGGGGTTTCGCCCAGGTATTCCGGCTGGAAGACGATGTTTTTCTTGTATTCGACGCTCAGGCGGTCGGTCGTGCCGGGGGCGACGGTCGAGCGGATGATGATCAGCGGGCACTCGATCCACGCGACGCACTGTTCGACGATGGAGGTGTCGCAGGTGCGGTCGGCAGCCATCGGCGTGGGCACGCTGATGAAGCACACGTCACAGGCGTTGACCTGGCGTTTGTCCTGTGTGTACTCGGGGCCCTGGCGGATGTCGTAAACGACCGTCTCGGGGCCGCAGAGTCTGCGGACTGCGGACCCGACGACGCCACCACCAACACACGCGACTTTGGGCTTGGACATGCTCGCCTCTCAATCTCCGGATACGCCGGCCCGGCCGCGCCGGCCGGGCAACCAGAGAGACTGGAATAGCGGCTGCGCGGCGGGAGGTCAAGCCTGACGGCAAGTGGGAACGCAAGATGCGGAAGGCGCAGCGCGTCCAGATTGGAGCCGAACCCCCCGAGGCTCTTTTTATTTCGCTAGTTACTACTAAGGCGGGCGCGGATCAGGGCGGCGCGGGCTACGCTGCGCTGCTCGCCATTCAACCGCTCGCCTTGCAGCTTTTGCAGGTGTGCGGGCTGCATTTGCAGGAATAGCTCGTTGAGCGTTTGCAGCTCCACCTTCTTCAAGCGCCCCACGTGCAGGCCCATGCGCACGTGTGACAGATATTGCATGGCCTCATTCGAGCTGATAAGCCGGGCGTTCTGCAAGGCCCCCATAGCACGCCAGATTTTGTCGTCGAGGACGTGCAATCGGTTACGCAGCAGGCTCTGTCGGGCGGCGGACTCGTATTCGACTATTTTCGGGATGATGATGTCGCGGAACTCGTCGATAATTTCGGCCTCGGACTTCCCCAGCGTGATCTGATTGGAAATCTGGAAGAAATCACCGAGGGCTTCGGTGCCTTCGCCGTGCAGGCCGCGGATCGCCAGCCGCAGGTCCTTGGCGGCTTGGGCGACCTTGTCCAGCTCGTGCGTGAGGCGCAGGGCCGGCAGGTGCAGCATGACCGAAACGCGTATGCCGGTGCCCACATTCGTGGGGCAGGCGGTCAAGTAGCCGTACTTGGGGTGAAACGCGTAATCCAGAGTCTGTTCAAGGGCGTCGTCAATACTGTTGATCTGGTCCCAGGCCTCGTTCAGTTGGAAGCCGCTGCGCATGACCTGGAGGCGCAGGTGGTCCTCCTCGTTGATCATGATTGAGGAGACTTCGCTGGTGTCGAAGGCGACGCGGCGGGCGCCGGTGCCCTCGGCGTGCTGGCGGCTGATCAGGTGTCGCTCGACCAGCAGAGCGCGATCGATCTCATCCAGCTTCTCGACGTCGACGTGGACCAAATCCCTGAGCCCGTTGCCGCGGCGGATGGCGGACTGAATGGTGTCGGCGATTTCAACGCGTGTATCGGCATCGGCCCGCGACAGGAAAACGAAATCCTTGATGTTTCGTGCCAGGCGGATACGGGTCGAAATCACGATTTCGTGCTGCGGACCCACGCCGCGCAACCACTCACCGGCCTGGCGTGCCACGGCGTCAAGGGGGCTCATGATTCCTCCATTTTGCGAATTTGGTCGCGCAAGCGAGCCGCCCGCTCGTAATCTTCGGCCGCGACCGCCTCGGACAAGGCGCGTTTGAGGCGGCGCACGTCCTGAAGGGTCGTGCGGCGGACGCCGACCGACTTTGGAGCTTTACCAACGTGGTGCGTACCGCCCTCGTGGGCACGCTCCAGCAGGCGAGCGAGGGGCTCGGCAAAGGCGTCATAATCGCTGGCGCAGCCCAGCAGGCCCTGATTGCGAAACTCGATGTAGCTGATACCGCAATTCTCGCAGACCAGGTTGCCCACGTTCGGCCCGGAGGCGCTCTTGCCGGCGGCGACGAAGCTCTCCAGCAGGTCGTTTATGTCGACCGCGGGCTTGGCGGGTTGCATCAGGCCCTCATCGATCGCGCAACGTTCGCACAAATGGCGCTCCTGTTTCTGACCGGAGGCCTCGATATTCGTCATGTGGAACGTCGCCTGTGCCTTCCTGCAGCGTTCGCAAAGTCCCATCGCCGCGCTCCTGACCGCGGGTTAGCCAGCCGAAACGATCGTAGAATTAGCGCACAGCCACGTCAAGTTTCCGAGGCGGGGCAGGCGGGGGCACGGTCGGCGGGCTTACCCTGATATCTGGATGTTATCGGCGGAAGTGGCTTTTGGCGAGAGCCGGCGGCCGTGGCGGTGATACGTCTGGCGGCGCCAGTCAGGGTGGCGCTGGCGGTGGCCCGGTGTTCGAGGGCGCGCCAATTACGCGTTGTCCGTCACGGAGTTCGCCGGACGGCTTGCGATGCCGGCGCCGCCGGCAGTCGCCGGGAGTCCGTTGAACGAGCCGCAATGCCGGTCCGACCTCGCCCGATCCCAACTCCCAAGATTTGAGCCCGCAGCGCGAGCATGAGCACTCCTATCGTGTCGGGCGTGCGACCTGGGTGTTCGGCGCCTCTGGCCACATTCCGGCTCGACACGAGCCGGCTCTGCTACGCATACTGCCGGGCCGGCCATTGGGTCTTGACTCGGGGTGTACAGAAGTGATAGAAGTGGCGTTTTGAGGTCTCGATCTGATTAATCCCACGGGGCGGATCGTTCCGCGCGGGGAGAAACGGCTTGGGTCGAGAGACGTTTTGCGGCCGCGGGTCTGCGGCTCTCTGGGCGCGTTGAGTGGAACCAGGTTGGACGCGCTCATAATTCGCGGCAATGGATTGCGGGTGGCCCGGTGACGTGTGAAATCGGCTGCGGCCGGTAGTAGGCGCACGTTCCGGAATCGCGGAGAGGAGGTCATACCAGCAGCAGAGTGCGCCGGTTGGGTCAGTTCTGCGAGCGCAGACAGACCGGCGTTCCAGCACGTTTTAGCACCATGTGAGAGGCGGAATGATGAGTTTCATCAAGCAGAAGACCAGTCTAT
>JAAYXS010000552.1 GCA_012515775.1 Phycisphaerae bacterium | reverse complement strand
TGGCCATGGCGTCGGCCAGCGAGTCGCCGCCCGAGACGCTCTCATAAACTTCGCGCAGCACGCGCGTCAGCGCCGGTGAAGACGACTGGGATGAGAGCACCGTCAGGGCCCGCAGCAACGGCACGCCCGCCCCCAACAGGTCGGCGAGCTGCTCGTACATCATGCCCACCTTGGCCAGCTTGACCCGCCGGGCCTTGCCCGTAAGCAGCGACTTTTGGGCCGCCTCGACCTGATCGAGCTCGACCGGCATGAGCGACCGCTCGGCCAGCAGGCGGGCGGCCGCGGCGGTCGTGTCGGCCACGAGCGTGCCGCGGACGACCTCGCCGGTCGCATTTCGAGCTCGGTAGGAAAAAGTCGCCATTATTCTGCCACTATCCCTTCAAACTCCGCGCCTGCCCAATAACATCTATTCAGGATGCCCGGTTTTATACGCCGCCGCGGCCGCCCGGGTTGCACCTTGGCCGCCCTGGGGCCCGCGCCGCGGCCATTTCCCGGCGCGTCCTCCCCGGAATCTTGTGATTCCCAGGAAGTTCGCTAAATTATGACCCCTGTCGGCGTTGATGAGAAGCACGCGCGTCATGAACATTTATCGGCACCCGAAACCCGACGCGCCAAATGAGAACCCGCCCATGGCAAAACGCACGCGGCCAGCACCGCCCGCAAACACAAACGGAAACGCCTGGCAGGAACTGGGCTTACAGCCCGACCTGCTCGAAGGCGTGCGCCTGGCCAAGTTCGGCGAACCGACTGAAATCCAGCGTGAGCTGATCCCGGTCATCCTCGCCGGGCGCGACTGCCTGGGGCAGGCCAAGACGGGCACCGGCAAGACCGCCGCTTTCGCCTTGCCCATACTGCAACTCACCACCGCCGGCGAGCCCACCCAGGCCCTGGTGCTGGTGCCGACACGCGAGCTGGCCGCCCAGGTCGACAGCCACATTCGCCAGCTCGGCGTGCGCCGGCCGCTGAAGACCGCGCTGCTCTACGGCGGACGCCGCATCGCGCAGCAGGTCAATCAGCTCAAACGCGCCCCGGAGATCGTCATAGGCACGCCCGGCCGCATCCTGGATCTGATGCAGCGCCGCGAACTGAACATCTCCGATGTGCGTTTTATCGTGCTGGACGAAGTGGATCGCATGCTGGACATCGGCTTCCGCGATGACATTCGCCGCATTCTCAAAACAATTAAATCAGAACACCAGACCATCTTTGTGTCTGCCACGATTGATGACGAAATTCGCACACTGGCGCGTCCCTTCACGCGCGACGCAGTGGAGATTGATGTCTCGCGCGATACCCTGACTGTAGAGAACATTAACCAGGGGTTCGTCAGTGTCGACGCACACCAGAAGTTTGAGACGCTACTTGGATTCCTGAAACACGAGAAGCCGCGTCTGGCAATTGTCTTTACCAATACCAAACATGCCGCGCGGCGTGTGGCCGAACGTCTCAAGCACGCCGGTGTCAACTGCAAAGAGATACACGGCGACCTGATGCAGTCGCGCCGCGAACGGGTGATGAAGAGCTTCCGCGCCGCCCAGATTCAGGTGCTGGTTGCCACGGATTTGGCGTCGCGCGGTTTAGACGTGATGGAAGTCTCCCACATAGTCAACTATGACATCCCGGAAGACCCGGCCGGCTACGTCCACCGCGTCGGCCGCACGGCGCGCATGGGCA
Source organism: Phycisphaerae bacterium (assembly GCA_012515775.1). Lineage (GTDB taxonomy): Bacteria > Planctomycetota > Phycisphaerae > UBA1845 > Fen-1342 > JAAYXS01. The sequence continues at coordinate 1,002 of JAAYXS010000552.1, read as the reverse complement.
AGAGCGGGTATGCGGTAAGCTTCGTCACGCCCGATCAGGGCAAGCTGCTGACTGAGGTCGAAAAGCTGATCAATCGCGAGCTGCCGCAGTTCGACGAGCACTGGGTCATGAAGCCGCGCCGGGCCCCGGCGACCGCCGCCGCAGGCGCGGCGCCCGAAGCGGCGTCCGGTCCGCAGCCGGCGGGCGATTCAGCCGCTGCGGCAGGCCCCGTGCCCACCCGCTACAGGGAGGCAATCCGCCGCTGCGCGATTCTCGAATCCCATGGGCTCAAACCGCTGCGACGCACGCTCGGCAGCCGCTTCCGCTCAACCCGCCGTCGCCGCTAGTACGCGGATTCCTCGCCACACATCGATGTCGTAAGATACGCCGGCCTTCAGCGGTTATCGCCAACGCCGAGCGACAGGAGCGGCATGCCAGAGTACTGGGCAGCATTCTGCAGTGGGGCCAGAACGGATGCCGGTTCGACCGGCCTTCGCTCTGGGCGGGGCTTCGTTTACCGGCAGGACTCCGTGGCGGCACGCCCCGGCTCTGCTAGCCTGAAGATCGCGGATCGCATCCTGCTGCTCGCGCTCAGTCTCGTGCTGCTGCTGCCTGGCACATGGGTCAGTCTGACCGACCGCGATGAGGGGTACTATGGCCAGGTCTGCCGCGAGATGCTTGCCGGCGGAGACTGGCTCGTACCGCAGTACTTAGGGCAACCGTGGCTGTTTAAACCGCCGCTGCTCTATTGGGCAGCGAGCGGCGCGTTCACGATCTTCGGCTTGCAGGAATGGGCCGCTCGCCTCGTCTCTGTGCTCGCGCTGGCAGGCGCCGTCCAGTTCCTCGCCGCGCTCGCGGCTGACATGTACAACCGCCGCACCGCGCTGATTGCGTGTGCCTGCTTTCTCACGGCCGGCCTCCCGCTCATCGTCGGGCGCATGCTGCTGACCGATCCGCTGCTGCTGCTGTGGATGATGGCCGCGGTCTGGCTGCTGTGGCGCATCGCGACCCGCTCGGCCGGCG
>JAAYXS010000551.1 GCA_012515775.1 Phycisphaerae bacterium | reverse complement strand
GCGGACCGAGGTATTCCACGAGGTCTTCGGGATCGACGGCCACATCCGCAACCTTGTTGCGGGCGACCTTGGCGGCCAGCCCGCGGCAGACGGTGCCGATCGAGCGTTCCAGGTTGCGAACGCCGGCCTCGCGCGTGTAGCGCTCAATGATGGCCCGAATCGCGTCGTCGGAGAACGTGACGTTGCGGTCGGCCAGGCCGTTCTCGGCGAGCTGGCGCGGCACGAGGTAGCGCTTGGCAATCTCGAATTTCTCGAACAGCGTGTAGCCGGGCAGATCGATGATTTCCATGCGGTCGCGCAAGGCGGGCGCGACCGGATCAATGTAGTTAGCGGTGCCGATGAAGAGCACCTTCGACAAATCGAAGGGCACGCTGAGGTAGTGGTCGGTGAACGAGTGGTTCTGCGCCGGATCAAGCACCTCCAGCAGGGCCGCGGCCGGATCGCCGCGGAAGTCGGCCCCGAGCTTGTCCAGCTCGTCGAGCATCAGCACCGGGTTGCACGTGCCGGCCTTGCGGATTTCCTGCACGATCCGGCCCGGGATGGCCCCAATGTAGGTGCGGCGGTGTCCGCGGATGTCGGCCTCGTCGCGCACGCCGCCGAGGGCGATGCGGATGAAGCTGCGCCCCAGGGCCCGCGCGATGCTCAGGCCGAGCGAAGTCTTGCCGACGCCGGGTGGTCCGACGAAGCACAGGATGGGGCCCTTGCTGGCGGGGTTGAGCTTGCGGACGGCCAGGTACTCGATGATGCGGCGTTTGACGTTGGTCAGGCCGAAGTGGTCCTCGTTAAGGATGGCCTCGGCCCGGTCGAGGTCGAGGTTGTCGGGCGTTTCCTTGTTCCAGGGCAGCTCGCACAGCCAGGTCAGGTAGTCGCGAATGACGCCGCTCTCGGGCGAAGCCTGTGGAACGCGTTCGAGGCGTTTCAGCTCGCGTTCGGCTTCCTGGCGCACCGCTTCGGGCATTCCGGCGGCCTCGATGCGTTTGCGAAACTCCTCGATCTGCCCCGCAGTGCCGTCGGTCTCCCCCAGTTCCTTCTGGATGGCTTTAAGCTGCTCGTGCAGGTAGAAGTCGCGCTGGGTCTTATCGATCTCGCGGCGGACGTCGTCCTGTATCTTCTGCGAGAGGCGCAGCACTTCGACCTGGTTGTTGAGGATGGCGGTGACTTTCTTGAGCCGGTCGACGACGTCGAAGGTCTCGAGCAGTTCCTGTTTCTGCACGACGCCCAGCGAGAGGTTGGCGGCCAGGAAGTCGGCCAGGGCGTCGGGGCGGTCGATGTTGTCGAGGACGAGGCGGGCCTCGTCGGGCACATTGGGGCTGAGTTCGATGACCTCGCGTGCGATCTGGCGGGCGTTGTGCACCAGGGCCTCGAGTTCGAGCGACGGGGTGACCTGATCGATATGCGGGTTGACCACGGCCCGCCAATACGGGTCGGTAGCCACCAGTTCCTCGATGCCGACGCGTACCAGGCCATGCACGAGCAGGCTGTTGGAGCCATCGGGCAGTTTGAGGACTTTGAGCACCTGGGCGGCGGTGCCGACGCGGTAGAGGTCATCCAGGCCGGGGTCTTCGACCTCTTCGTGACGTTGGGTGAACAGGGCGAGCAGCTTGTCGCCGGCCAGGACGGCGTCGGTGAGCAGGCGTGACTTCTCGCGGCCGATGCTGAGCGGAACGACGGTGCCGGGGAAAACGACCAGGTTACGGACCGGCAGGATGGGGAGTTCGCGCGGCAGCATGGCGCGGATGTCATCACCGCGTGCGGAGCCGACGGACGCCGGCGGCTTATCGCCGGGCGGCGGATCGTTCCGGTTCAGGGCGTCGTGATCTTCGGCAGCATCACCCATAGGTAGCCCTTATCGTAAGTGGCCTCGACGGACTGGACATTGATTGGCTCGGGCAGGGTGACCTCGCGGCGGAAGGGTCCGTGGTCGATCTCCATAATATGGAGCGTCAGCGGGCCCTCGATCTCGGCGGGTCGCGGGTTGGGGCGGAAGCCGGCAATGCGGACGCAGTGTTGGTCGTGGCAGGAGACTTCGACCTGTTCGGGGTTCATGCCGGCCAGGTCGACGCAGATGCAGTAGGCCACGTCGGTCTCGTAGACGTCGGTAGCGGGCTGCCAGGTATCTTCGTCGCGGAACTGGACGAAGCTGCGGCGTTTCATTTCGTCGAACATATCGTGCATGTGGCGGATCCACTCGTGCATGTCGTCGCCGCATCCGAATTTGCTGAAGCTCATGCGACACCGCGCTTTCTGGGCTGGGAGTTGGCCCGGGCTCGCGCAGCGGGCGTTGGTTCTGGCGTTACGGGGCTGACGCACCCGGAACTGGCCTTACGGGCTCGGAAGCCGGACCAATGCCCGCGGTCACGGCCTGATTGTACCGCATTTCGCGTTTGCGTGGGCCACGTCCAATGACAGGCCGGGCGCGGCTTCTCCGGTATGCTTTTGACTTCCAAGCCTGACTTCCGGGCCGGCCACGGCTGAACATGGCGGGCGGCTCAGCGGGCGTCTTGCGGCCGGGCGTCGGTCAGGTCGCGTCCATACCGGGCGAACCAGAGGGTGCCGGCCAGACCGAAGGCGGCGGCGGTGAGAAAGTTTGCGGCCGGGCTGATCTGCCACAGGAACGCGCCGCCGAAGGCGGCCAGGGCGACGATGGAATCGCGCACGAGGTAGTAGACGCCGAAGGTGATGGCGCGCCGGTCTTCGGGTGCCAGGTCGAGGATGAGTGCCTTGCGGGTGGCCTCGCCGAACTCCTTGAGGCCGCGCAGCGCGAACGCGCCCAGCAGAGTCCAGAACGATTGGGCCAGCAGCAGCACCACGGGAAACAGGGTGAAGAAGATGAAAGTGAGCAGCACGAACGGCTTTTTGACGCTGCGGTCGGCCAGGTAAGCGAGGGGGATGTAGAGCAGTGCGGCGGTGGTCATCTCGACGGTGCGGAGCAGACCGAACTGGTCGGCGCGGACGGGGTGGGCGATGGTCTGCATGGCCCAGACGACGACGAAGGCGTAAGGAATCTGCTCGCAGAAGCGGATGAGCGTATCGGCGACGAGCAGGCTGCGCAGGGCGGGGCTCATGGCGTGCAGGATGGGCAGCGGATTGGCGGGCACGCGGGCGGCGGGCGGCTGGTCTTGGATGAGGAGCTGTTGCAGCAATGCGGCCAGGGCGGCCAGGGCGAAGGCGGCGACGAAGGCCAGGCGCACGCCGGCCAGGGTGCCGTAGCGTTGGATGAGCAGCCCGCCGAGCAGCGGCCCGAGGGCCATGGGGACGCGTCGGACGAGCGAGTGCATGGCGACGCCCATGGTGCGTTTGGAGCGGGGCAGGACCTGAGCGACGAGGCCCATGGTGGCGGGCAGTGAGATGGCGGTCCAAGCGAGGAAGAAGACGGCTCCGATGAGGACGGCGGGCCAGGCGGGGATGAGGATGACGATGAGGAATCCGGCCATGGCGAGGAGGTTGAAGGCCAGCAGGGCGCGTTTGGGCCCCCAGCGTTGGGCGAGGTATCCGCCGGGCAGTGAGTAAGCGGCCCCGAGCAGGTTATCGAGCGCGTTGAGGAATCCGACGGAGATGAACCCGCCGCCGAGGGCGATGAGGTAGATGGGCAGGAAGTCTTCGGCCAGCTTCTCGCCCAGTCCGACGAGAATGACCATGGCCAGGAGTCCGGCCATGCTGCCTCGCAGGCCGAGAAACTCGCGCGTCCGGTGCAGCCGCCGGCCGAGAAACTCACGCGCGCGGTGAAGGAATTGCATTCAAGGGGATTCTAGTGGGCGCCGCAGGCGGGCGGCTGTCCGGACACCATGGCGCGTTACGGTCAGGCTTGCGGCGTGCTCTCAGTCGGCGAAGCGGCCGGGCCGGAAGCGGCCGGCGAATCGCCGGGCGCGGCCCGCCGGGAAGCCGCACCATTTTCGTCAGCATGTGCTTCTTCGTCGCGAGCTTCGCGCAACAGGCGTTGGTATTCTTTCAGCAGTTCAGCGCTGACCTGCTTAGTAGCCGCCACCCAATACCACAGCACCAGCGCCGCCGCCGCCGCGAACCCCGCGATGATGACGCCGATTGACACGTCGCTCTTGTCCCGGCGTG
>JAAYXS010000550.1 GCA_012515775.1 Phycisphaerae bacterium | reverse complement strand
CGCCAAGCGAGGTGGTGGTCAGCACAATTGCGGTCGTGACGGAGAGGTTCGGAACGAACGCGGTTTCACCGGGGCCGTGACGCACGGTTCGCAGCACCAGGAGGCAGTAAAGGAACGTGCCGACAAAGACGCCCAAGCTGAGCTGATTGCCACGGTCGCGGGTGAAGTTTCGCAGCAATCGGGGTCCGAACTGCTGGCTGGCCAGAGCAAGTGCAACAATCAAAATCGAGAAGACCACGCCCGCGACTGTGATGATGGAAGCCGCCACTGTGGCCAGCAGCTCCCGCGCGCCGTCTGCATGACCGGCCCACAGCAAATCGAAACTGGGCTGCCTGCCTTCAAAGTAATTTTCGTCCAGCCAGAGGGTGAGCGCCGCCAGCAGCGCCGAGGCCGCCAGCAAGGCGGCGGGGAAGAACCAGAAGCCGCTGTTCAGGTTGTCCCAGAATCTTCGCAGGCGAATGCGCATCATTCCGGTCCAGGCACGAAGGTTTCGTCTTTCGATCGAGCGTGCCGGGGATTTACGGCCCACGCATCCAACAGAAGCAGCACCTCTAACAGAATATGACCCCTGTCTGGCAGGGATCGCGGTTAAACAGAAGGAGAGAGATCGTCACCCAGACGCATGCCCGCGCTTACAGCTTGGGCATGGCACCCATGTTTGGCCATGCCCTCCGGCCGTAAGCGCTCGATACGTGCTGGTCGCCGGGGCGATTCTGGGCCGTATCATCAAATCGGCTGTGCCTTGGAGATTGACAGTGTTGAAATTTACAGTGTTCAAATCAGTGTTCACATCGAGAAAAACGTTCGGCTTGGCGCTGCTTGCATCAGTTGGCCTCGCGCTTTCCGGCTGCGACAAGGTCACGCCAGAGAATTACAGCAAGATCAAAGAGGGTATGACGGTCAGCCAAGTCGAAGAGATACTCGGACCGGGTACGGAAAACGTGGGTGCGGCCGGGGCGATCGGTGACCTGGCAGGGTCCGTCCGCGTCATGACCTGGGGTGACGAGAAGAAGTCGATAACCGTCACGTTCGTGAATGACAAAGTGGTCGCCAAGGTGGCGCAAGGCATCGGACCGCCATCGCCAGAGGCTGAGCGCTGAGTGAGGATCGCCCGAAGGGCCGAGCTCTGAGCGACGAGCGGCCGAAGGGCGCAGCGCGAGGAGTGGCCGAAGCTACAGTTTTTGAAGCGGTCCACCGCGGCGCCCCGCATCGTGGAAATACATGAAACGCCGCAAGGCATCCGCGCCGTGACAGTACACGCAAACGCTCTCCGGCCCGAACGAACGCAGATGCCATTCGCGGGCGCGCAGCTCGCGAGGTGTGAGCGGGGCTAGCGTTGCCGGCGCCGGGATGGGATGAGTACGCCCGTGCGTGAGGTGGCAGGTGCGGCAAGCGATCGTCCCATTGGGATCTATTTCGCCCTGCTGGTTGAAAAGCGGCAGGAATGACGGCGCATCCGCGGCGGTTGGGTTGTACATTTCGGCCGCAGGATGCGTAGCGATGGTCGGCGGCGCGACCGGGCCACCCGCGCGGTGACAGGCCAGGCAGTATCGGTCGGCCGGACGCGCCGCCTGCAAGGCTTCGGTGGGCGCCGTCAGATCGCGAGGCCACAAGAGCGGCTCTTCAATCGAGTCATGCCGGCCATGCACGACGTGGCAGGGCCCGCATACCTGGACGCTGAACCCCGCGCGCTGCAATTCTGGGATCCCATGCCCGATGTCCCGAATGTGAACCATGTCGCGATGGCAATGGAAGCAGATCTGTTGCGAACTTGCGCCGGACTGCACGCGCAAGAGGCCGAAGTTGGCGGCCGTATGCGGGTTATGGCACGTTCGACAGGCGATCGATGGCACGCCATCTTCATCGCCCAGCGGCAAGCCCGCCTCGCCTGCAATTTGATTCACATCGCGCGTATGCAGCAGGGCCGTCGCACTTTCGCTGTTGGGGGCCGCGTCGAGGTGACAGGCCAGACAGGCCGCGTCGGGCCGTTGCTGGCCCTCTGCATAGCCCGCGCGAAACAGGCCGGTCTCCTGATTGCCATGCGTGCGATGGCAGGTGAGGCATACGTCGTGGGCCGCGACCGCCGCTTCGGGCCAGGCAGTGGGATTACGAGTCACATCATGCGGACCACCGGCCACATCACTCTGTTCAGGATGACAAGAACTACACAAGAGGGTGGGGGTGTTGCGCAAAAACTCGGTGAATTTCTCAGTGTGCGGGTCGTGGCATTCGGTGCACGCGACGTGGCCGTGGTTTACGTCGCTCAACACTGTTGCCTGTGCGACCCGGCCGGGTTGATGGCAGGTTATGCACTTACCGCCGCCGGAGTCCAGCTCGCTAACCTCGGGCGCGCGGGCGTAACGGTGGAACAAATGACAGGAACTGCATGGCCCGCCGCTATGGGCCGTCATGCCCAGGCGGTTGCGCTCCTCGGGAAAATTCTCGCGCAAGTCATGCGGCGAGCCGAGCAGGACGCGCTTGTCCTCATGACAACGCAGGCACATCTGCCCGTCCGCCAAATCGTACGCGAGTAGGAAGCGTTGCCCTTCCGCTTCGTGCAGCCGGTGACAGGACAGGCAGATCAGCCGGCCGTCGGGGCCGAGCTGCGTGCCCATTCCGTGCACGGCGGCCGCCTGCTCGGCGTTGACGACCGGGCTCAGCGGATGCTCGGCGCGGCCTTCGCGAAACATCCCGGGGCGCATCTGCTCGTGGCATGCGAGGCAAAGCTGGTTTGATTCGGTGCCCATGACGAGCAATCGCTCGAACGGGGCGCCGTGCGGAGTGTGGCAGACCTGGCACGTCAGTTCGCGCGGGTTTGGGCCGACGCGGGCGCCGGCTTGCAGCAGCACGTCCGGAACCGGCCACGGCATGCCGCCGGTCGGGTGCATGCCGGCTTCGCGGCCGCGAGTCTTCTCAATGTGACAGGCGGCACAGAGCTCGCTGGCGACGTTAGGCACGCGCAAAAAGACTGCGGTCGCGATATCGCCCGTGGGCTGGCCGGAAACGTGCGCCGAGTGGCACGTTCGACAGACGATCTTGCCGTCCGCCAGCGGCAGGAACGCGGGCACTTCCATTTCCGGCGGCGGCTCGACGTCGGTGCTATGGCCATGTTCCAGCCAGACGCGGCGGCGCGAATCGACCACGGAGCCGTCGTGGCAGGAGAGGCACATTTCGGCCTGCCCCGCAGGTGGTATTTCCGTAACCGGCGGCAACGACAT
>JAAYXS010000549.1 GCA_012515775.1 Phycisphaerae bacterium | reverse complement strand
TTCTTGGCGGTCTTCTTCTTCGGAGCTTTCTTTGCGGCTTTCTTAGTTGCCATGGCGCTTACCTCCAAGAAACAGAAACCTCAGACACGAGACACGATTCGACAATCGTGACAACGGCATAGCGAATCGAATTACCGGCGGTTCGTCAAGAGCGCGCGACCATTAATAACGCACACTCGTCCAGAAAACCGAACCAGTAAACCGCTCGCCATCCTAGTCCACTATCGGCACCGGCGCGGCCCCAACCAGTGCCGCACCGAGAAATTCGCCCACTAGCGCCGGCGTAACATTGCGATCCAACATGCGCTCGGCGTGGGCCACAGCACGAATGCAGGTATCCAGGTGAGCCGCGGATGTCCGTTGCGAAATGGACTCTGTCAGCGGCCGCTGCGCTGCCAGGTGCAGCGCCGCTGGTCCGCCAACGTTCAATAGCAAGGCATCCCGGTAGACGGCCGCGACCAGCATCAGCACCAGCTTCAGCGCGTCGCGCAGCTCACTGGTTCCCAAAGCGGACGCACCACCGCGGCGGCCCGAAACCGCAACGGCTTCCTCATCTATCATTTCGTCCCCGCCGCCCTCGCTCGCCCCGGAATCCTCCGCGTCCTCACCCTCGACGTGATGCTCCTGCTGCGAATCCGCCTGCGCCAGCCGGGTCGCCAGTGCAGTGCCAGCCTCAATCAACTCCTGGCTGAACCGGGTAACGCCGCCGCGCTCCAAGCGTGCGATACTCTGGGCTGCCTCTTGCGCGGCATCCAACAGCCCGGCCCGGTGCCAGCGCAGCGCCGCCCCCAGCCGTCCGCCGGCCAGCCGCGCCAGCGCTTCGGCGTCTGCCGCCGGCAGGTTCAGCCGCTGGCCCAACTGCCGTGCCACGAACTCCGGCGGCAGCAGCCCGAACGCCACGCGCTGACAGCGCGAGCGAATCGTCGGCAGCAACCGCTCGGCCGAAGAAGTAACCAGGATCAGGCACGTTTGCCCGGGCGGCTCTTCCAACGTCTTGAGCAACGCGTTCTGGGCCCCCTCGTTCATACGCTCCGCCTCATCCACCAGGAACACGCGCCGCGAGCTGACCGCCGGCTTGGTGCCGGCCGGCTCTATCAAGAACGTGCGAATTACGTCCACGACCAGGAACAGCCCCTTGCCGGCGCGGATGGTGCGGTCCGGGTGCAATTTGTGCAGGCGGCGCTCAATCAGGTGAAAGTCCGGATGATTGCCACGCGCCAGCAGCCGGCACGAGGCGCAAGTCCCGCACGCGTCGGCGTCCGCCGGAATGTCCGGCGACAGACACAGCAGCCGGGCCGCGAGCGCCTTGGCCGCCATTTGCTTGCCCACCCCCTCCGGCCCCTCGAACAGATATGCGTGATGCGTGCGCCCGCTGCTCAGCGAACGGCGCAAAATCGAAATCGCGCGCGGCTGGTGCTGTACGTCAGACAAACGCACGCTGTATGGCCTCCTGAATAGCAGCGAAGACGGCCTCCTCACTGCCGGCCGCATCCACTAACACCACGGGCGCCGGATATACCTGCGGCAACTCGCGAAACAATGCCCGCACACGCCGATGAAACTCCATCGGCCGCCGCTCCATCGCGTCGGGCGAGGTGCCCTCAAACAAGCTAACCTGTCCGCCGCCGCCCCTGCGCCCGGTCTGGCCCGGCTTGCGCCCGATGCGTTCGAATCCGACCTCCGGCGGCAGATCGAGCACGATCGTCAAATCCGGCCAGGTCTGACCCACGGCCATCCGCCCAAGTTCCAGCACCTTTTCGCGCGGCAGGCCCGCCGCCACCTGGTACGCGCAAGTGGCGGAAATGAAGCGATCACAGATAACCGTCCGGCCCGCCGCCAGCGCCGGCCGCACCACTTCCGCGACAAGCTGGGCGCGAGAGGCCATGAACAGCAGCGCTTCGCAAGTGGCATCCATGTCGCTCAGATCGTAGTCGAGCAGGACGTGCCGGATGCGATCGCCGACGGCGGTCCCACCCGGATCGCGAGTGCGCAGGCAATTCCCGCCCTCACTCTCGATCCAGCGCGCCAGGTTGACGATTTGGGTGCCCTTGCCCGCGCCGTCCGGCCCATCAACGACTATGAATTTCCCGCTCACATTCATAATGCGACGATAGTGCAAGCCCCGCCGGCCGGCAACCGGATGTCAGCGCCACCGCGCTGGCCGGCGCCCTCCGTCGCGGTTACCTTGCCAACCCGAGCGTGTCCGCAGAGTCCGGGAGCATGGCATGGCCTGGTTGAGCTGGTTCCTCTTCGAATCCACACTCGCCCTTGCGGCTGCGCTATTCACGGCCAATTTTGCCCTACTGGTGATGTGGCGGCGGACTGGACGGGGGCGGCCGCTGCTGGCCGGTTTGGCGGTTTCAATAATCTTGCTGGCCGTACAAGGCTTCGTTGTAACGCACCGGGAGCACGCAGCGCATCTTTTACGAACGATCGAGCGCGATCTCTTGACCGCCCAAACCAGCGGCCTTTCGGCGGCGCTGGCGGACGATTTCCAAATGGGCCGGATGGACAAGGGCCAGTTTCTTGACTTCGTGGCCCGCCAATATGGGCGTATACGAATTTCCAGCCTGTACTGCAGCCAACTCGAGGTTCGCGACAGCCAACCAGACCAATTTACAGTCGAAGCGGCGTACCAGGCCGACTTGCGCGGCGATTTTATGGGCGGCTGGGTGCGTTCGCGCTGGGAACTGACCTTCAAGCGCACTGCGGACGGGTGGCGCATTGCGTTTCTGCGTCCCATTCATATCGACGGCATCCAGCATCCAGACCTGCGTGCCCTGGAGCCGTGACCCAGAACAAAGAGGCGGCGGAGCAACGGGAAGG
>JAAYXS010000548.1 GCA_012515775.1 Phycisphaerae bacterium | reverse complement strand
TTGTGCTGCTGCGCCGGGTGGTCCTCACCGGGCAGCGCTCCAGCCGATTCCAAAACCTGATGCTGATGCTGGTGCGCGCGGCGTTCCTGGCTCTGCTGGCGCTGCTGCTGGCCGCTCCGGTGCGCACCGACGGCACGGTCGACTTCGTCGGTTCTGATCCGCTGCTGTGCGCGGTCGTCCTGGACGAGTCAGCCAGCATGAACTACCGCGTGGACGGCGCCACAACGCGCCTCGACCTTTCGCGCGCCGCCGCGACGGACTTCGTGCACCAGTCGGCTACCTGGCCGGAAGGCTCTGCACTCGTCGTGCTCACGAGCGCCATGCCCGACGAGAGCCTGCCCGAACCGGGCAACGACCGCCCCGCGCTGCTGGCACGCCTCGGAGGCGCCGGCCTGCGCGACAGCGCAAAACCACTCGGCACCGCCATCTCCGCCGCCGCCCAAGTGCTTAGAACGGCACAACAGCCCGTGCGGCGCCTGGTGGTCTTCTCGGATGGCGCGGCCGCGGCGTGGCGCGACGTCAATCCAGCGGCCTTGGCCGGCATTGAGAATTTGGCCGTACGCGTCGTCACCAGCGGTGGGCAGCCGCAAAGCAATCTGGCCCTCACGTCCGCGGAGGGGCCGCAGCGGCTGCAACCCGCCACGGCCAGAATCCCCGTGCGGGCGGCGATCACGGCGGAGGGCGTGGATACCGAATGTTGGCTCACGGTGCACGCCGCCGGGCAGAAGCTGCATCGAGTCGGGCCAATACAGGTCCACGCGGGCTCGCTCAAGCACGTGGAATTCGATCTGCCGCCTCTGCCGCCCGGCCCGCACTTGCTGACGTTCGAGCTGGAGCCGGCCGACCGCCTAGACTTCGACCAGCAGCGGTTCGTGGCCGTTCAGACCGCTGAGCCGCCGGTCGTGTGGTTGATCGGGGCCGGTGACACGGATAATGACCTATCGGCGGTGATCTACCGCAATCTGTTGGCGCCCGAAGTGCTCAGCGCCGAGCAGCAGCGCGTCAAGTTGCTACCTTTGTCTGGGGAGCAACTGGCGGCCGGCAGCGGACGATCGCCGAGCGCAGCGGGCAAGGCAGCGGATAGCGATTCGCCGCCGGTTCTGGCAGTCGTGCTCTCGAATGCGGATCTGTCGCGTGAGGCTCAAGCGGTTTTGCTGCGCCAGCTCGAGCGTGGAATGACCGTTGTGCTCGCGCCGGCTTCGACTAGCGGCGAGTGCGACTGGCCCGGGCTGCGCCAACTGCTGAGCGATGATTTGCCGGCCGATGAGGAACTTTCCGAGCCCACTTCATTCGTCTGGAAGCCGGAGTCAGAGTTTGCCGGCCAATCCGAGTTGATTGAGCTGTCACGCTGTGGCGTTCTACGCCGTCTACGGCTGGGGGAATTACAGAAAGAGGTCGAGGTTCACGCACAGTATGCGGACGAGCGGCCGGCCGTCGTTTCTCGCCGGCGCGGCTCGGGACGCCTGTTTCTACTTACCACCGCGCCAGATCCGCAGTGGAGCGACCTGGGGATTCGGGCGGCCGGGCTGTTAAGCTGGCTGCACCTGCTGGTTGACGAGGCGCTCGGTCCGCCAGATGCCGTCGCCGACTTCGCGCTGGGCGAGCCGGCCCGCAACTCCTTTCCTACGCTGCCGGCCGGCGGTTTGATTCGCGTCGCACCGCAGGGCGCGAGAAACGCGAAGCCCGAATGGATCAGGTTAAAGAACCAGGCCCCGGAACAGTTCTGGCCGACCGACAAGGCCGGTGCATACGCGCTCGAACCGGCCGGCGCGGGCCAACTGGCGGCGGCCTACACCGTCAACTGGCCGACCGAAGAGAGTGTCCTTGCGCCGATCACGGCGGCGAAACTCGAGCAGGCGTTGGGAGTGAAAGACGTGCGGCTCGAGTCGACCGACAGCGCTTCGGCAGAGCGGCTCGGACTGTGGGCGCGTCTGTTCAACATCCGCGACCTGCGCAAAGTCCTGGCAGTATTGATCCTAATCCTATTTGTCGGCGAGTTGCTGCTATTCAGACGCCTGGCCGACAGACGCCCAACCGCTAACGCAACATTCGCAGATAAGGCTGACGCCGCGTGTTAGTAGCAGTGCCGCGGCGTGCCGCCCAGAACATCGAAGGGATCGAGGGATCAAGGGATTGAGGGATCAAGAGGTATAAAGAGCAGAGCCGGGGCGTGTCGCCCCGGAATGCCGCCCAAAATCTCCCATCCGCGCAGTTGCCCGTCTCGCATCCGGCGTGCCGCCCCGAAATGCCACAGATAATGTTACATTCGCGCAGTTGCCCGCGCCGCCTCTGGGGCTCGCCCCGGACTGCCGCACCCCCATCCGGGCAATAATCACTGCGACTACACCCTCCGCCCGGAATGGCGCAAGAATCTCCATCCGCCCGGTGCGCGCTGGCCGCGGGGCTTGATCCGCCGCCGCGCTGCGCGCTGGCTTCGCCTCCCGTGGGGGGACACTGGGGGCCAGGTCCGGTGCCGGGGCCGGCCGCGCACTCGGATTCCGCACTTCGCCCTTACCCGAAGCCCAGTCAAGGTGCGCGTCGAGCATGTCGCGCACGAGGGTGAGCAGGCTTTCGGTATGCCTGAGGGCGTGATCTTCTCGTACTTGGCCGGGGGGCAGATTGATTGCCTGGGGAATGTTCTTTTCAAAAGCTGGTTGACCGGGCCGGGAGTGACCACCGCCAACGATTGGGCCATCTTCTACGGTCAGCCCGGCAGCATCAGGAAGTTGATTCAAGAGGGGGATCCGGCCCCGTGTATGCCTGCTGGCGTAATCGTCAGCAGTTTGTACTACGCTGGTGAGCGGCTGTCGGAAACCGCTCCCGGCTGTGTTTCTGATGACGAGCCGGGCTGGATTTCGCTGACGATCGACATTTCAGGGCCGGGCGTCACTCCGGGCTTTAATGACCGCATTTTCTACGCCGGGCCGCCGGACGATCTTCAGCCAGTGCTGAGAGGCGGCGACTAGGCGCCCGGCTGCGAGCCGGGCGTTTATATCGACGTGACTTCCGACATTGGCTTCGGCGGCTTTCTCAGCGACCGCGCGACGCTGCGAGTGTGCGCCGACTTGGCGGGCCCGGGCGTGACCACCTGGAATGACCGGGCTATGTGGGTCGGCACGCGCGAGAGCTTGCAGCTTGCAGTAAGAACCGGGATGCAAGCCCCGGATTGTGCGCCGGGCGTGACTTTGCAATACCCGGATATGGTGGGACACAACGACGCCGGGCAACTGACGTTCCGCGCGGGTCTGCGCGGGCCTGGCGTGACAAGTCTCAATCGATTTGGGCGTTGGATGTTCGACCCCGGTGTCGGCCTGATCAAGATCGCGCGTGAGGGCGATCCGGTGCCGTGGTTTGGCGGCGCGCAAAGCTGGGAGGTCATTGGGGGCTCGCTGGGCACCATTAATGCGTTCGGCCTGACGGGTGAATCTGGCGCCATTCAGGGCGAGGGCGTCACTGCTGAGAATAATGCGGTTGCCGTCGTGGGCGAGCCTGGGAACCTCCAGGTTTTGGCCCGCGAGGGAGATCCCGTACCTGAGGCAGGCGCCGGTGTACGGATGGCGGGGTTTGGCATTTTCTGGGTAAACAATCGCAGCGACGTCTTATACGGTGTGATGCTGGCTGGCCCGGGCATCACTTCGTCCAACCAATGGTGCGTGCACTTCGGACCGATCGGGGCCGCCCGAATGATCCTGAGGGACGGCGATCGCGCCCCCGGCTTTCCCGATGGGTTTACAGTCACCGCGCTTAGGAACATGAGCGTCAGCTCGGCCATGAACGACGTCGGCGACATTGTTGGTCCGTCCTGCATTCAAGGGCCGGGCGTGATTGAGGGCGTCAACCACGTGGTCCTTTGGATGCGCCACCACGTGCTGAAGCGCTGGATCCCGTTGCTACGCAGCGGTGATCTGATCGAGGGTCGAAACATCTACGCGGGTTACGAACTTGATTTTGCAATGCTGTCCGGCGGTGGCGCCGACGGATGGCCACAAAATCTCAACGATCGCGGCGTGGTAGTCAAGCGCATCCCCTTCACGGATGGGACGTACGGCATTTACCGTCTGTCGCCCATCCTTGCGGATGCGGACCGCGATGGCGACCTGGATTCTGATGACTGGGCGCTTCAGCCGGCGTGCCTGGAGGCAGTTGGCGCGGCGCTCAGTCAGGAGTGCCGCGCATTTGATCTGAACGACGACGGGCATTTAGACCTCGTCGATGTAGGGATGCTTCAGGAGCTCTTTCAGGATCGCCCCTAGGAACCTGTAGGTGCACCAATTTCAAGCGAGGAAGGAGGTGACATTCGCCAAACAGTATCGGACGATGCCTCGTGTGAGGCGACTACTCGTCGAGAACACTTCGTCTCAAAAACATTTTTTACAGAGGAGTTGGAGAATGGCAGCCCACAGCTTGAACGCTGTCTCCCGCCGTCACGGGCTTACGCAGTTCGTGTTCTGCTTTCTTGTTGCTCTAACGCTTTCAGCCGGCGCTGCGACTGCTCGCGCGGAATGCCATTGCGAGCCATACGTCCACCCCTTGCCGCCCGAACCACAGGGGCAGTTTGAATGGGGCTTCTTCAAGCAGCTCGGGCAGGGCCATGAGGGGCGCATCGCCGTTTTTGTGGCCACGTCCTTGCTGCCGGAAGTAATCGACGCCATCGATACCTACGCCGACGACTTGGTTGACGAGGGACACCGCGTCGTGGTTGTGTGGGTGACGAACCCGCGTGCCACGGACTTGCGCGAGTTCTGCCGTGATTTGTACGACGAGCCGGCCTCACTGACGGGCACGGTGTTCGTCGGCGCCCTGCCTTGGGTCGTGATGGAGTCCGAACCTTCGAGCGGTTCCGACTGGCCATCAGACCTGTACTTCATGGACTTGGGTATTCGCGCGCCGGACGGAGGCTGGATCGAGACCTGGCAGGACACGGATTCCAATGGAAAGTTCGATGCCCGAGTGCGGTCGGCGCCCGAAATCTGGATGTCGCGCATCAAGTGCGACAACCTGTTGCCCGAAATCACGCTGTCCGAGGCGCAGGTGATAAACGCGTATTTCGCCCGTAATCACGCAGCACGCACCAGCACTACCAGCGAACTCTTCGGCAACACGCAAAGAGGTCTGGTATACGAGTACGACGGGAGCAAATCAATCCCCTGGCTGTACGACATGGCATCCATGCTCAATGCGGCCGAAGAGGTGGACCAGGCTCACACCGACGAGCTGACCTGCCGAGCGGACTACTTGGCGCGCATTCAGAATCTCGGCGAAGCGGCGCCGTGCTCGGATCCCGAGGGGGACCCTGTGCCTATACCTGGTGACTACCACTTTGTACTGGAGCTTAGCCACGGCAGCCACGGCGGGGCCACCAGCCACATCTTCGACAACTATGAGGGCATCTACGCCTCGCACTATCTGGCAGAGCCCAAGCCCACTCCCGTGGTTTACATCCTGCACAGTTGTGGTCCCGGCGAGTTCGTGCGCGTCCCCACCCCGGCCTGGCCCGAAGGAAACCTAGGACCGGCGCTTGCGTTCGACCCTGACGGGGCAGCCCTGCTTGTTTTGGCGTACACCGATAAAGCTTCGCGTACGGACTACGGTCCGCTCTGGAGCCGTTTGGGCGCCGGTGAGTGTTTCGGCGAAGGCTTCCGGGAGTGCATGTCTATAAGCCCGGATGCATATAATGTAGTCCTGCTCGGCGACGGCTCGCTCAAGGCCAAGACGTTTGACTGGATCGGGCCGCCCGGCACGCCGGAGAATCCGCAGCCGTGGGATTGTCCACAAAACTGGGAGGGTCAGACACGCCCTCCGCGGCACGGCGACCGTGTGCGGATAGGCGGTGCCAACGTGCTGCTTGACGACGGAGCCGGGACACCGGAGATCCCTGCACAAGTTTGGTCTATCGCGCTGCACGAGGGAGCGAACCTCAGCCTCCAGGGCGGTGAGCAGCCGGCCGGGCTGGAACTGGCGGGCTCGCTGATCACCCGCCCAAACAGCACGGCCAGCACGCTGACGCTCAATCCAGGAAGCGCCCTCACCCTCCCCGGGGCCGGCGCGCGCCTCAGCGACATTGACGTTGTAATGCCGGATTCCGAGATGCGCAAGACGCGCCTGGAGGTCGGTGGCATCATCGAGCGCGTCAGCCGTCTGGCAGTCGGCACAAACTGCAGCATTACCGCCGGCACGATCAGATCAGTCTGTACCGGCACGTCAGACCTGCTGAACGGGGACCTTGCCGCGGGGTTCATCTCCGACTCGGAGCTCGTGCTGGGCCCCGATGCGGTCGTAACCGCGACTGTGATTCACCATTCAACAATCGACGCGACGGTTGGCACGTTGGGGACGCCGGAGAACCCGTCCGTGCTCCTGGGCTGCCCTCCGTATTCAGCTCCGGAGTGGCCGCCAGTCTTCATTGGTCCGACCGCGGCTGCGACTTTTTCAAGTCTGAGTTCTTCCCGGGTGAAGGTACAGGGGGCAACCGTGAACGGGGTGCCGGCCGTCTCGAGCTCGTCGTTGGAATTGACCGACGGCGCCAGCATGGCGACTGGGGAGATTGGGAACAGCACTTTGTCGGTGAATAGCATGTCGCAGCTGACTGCGGCAGCGTCCATTCGGAACTCGTCGTTTGCGCTTTCGTCCCGAGGCTCTCTGTCGGCGCCGGCCGGCATCAGGGACGAGGAGCCCCAGCCGGACGAGGTGTGCAGCTGCGTACCATGTACTATCGATCACGCGACGCTGACGGCGGGACCCGTACAGATTCGACGCGATTGGTTCCTTGCCGGCCTGGCGAGCCAGGCTGAGTGGACCGCCGACATCGGCCCGCTGAAAGCCGTCGCCGAGAGCGGCGTCACGCTCCAGCTGAGCGGCGGCGCGAAGCTCAGGATCCAGGCATCGTCGTCGCAACCCGAGTACTTGTTCCCCGACTTGGCGGCACAGTCCGCACCCAACCGGCTCCTGTACGGCGCGGGCCGCAACGTGCTGTTTGGCGCAGGGGGATCGACGAGCGTGCACCTGAACGCAGACTCACTGATCGGCCGTGCAGATGGAGCGCCCGGGGCGCTGGCCTTGCAGTTGGAGTCCAGCCTTGATATCGCTAGCGAATTCGAGGGCACGATCTGTGAGGAGTGGGACACGAGCCGCGTCGACGTTCAGATGAAACCCGTCGCCGCCGGCCTGCAGACGCTGGAGTTCATCTCCCCAGACTACAGCGCGTCTTTTAAGGGCAATGCGGTGGTCTTCATGGATCTGAGCTGTGATGGAAAATGGGGTGCGCTGGATCTTCCGCAAGGTACTGGCGAGGTAAGAACCGCTGATAACCACGGGAACCGCCCGAACCCGACCCTCCGACCCGAGAACGGCATCTTCTCGACGGTCACGGTTGGCCTGGGTCGCAAGCTCAAGTTTACGACGCCGGGCGTCATTTACTACTATGGTTCGCCCCCGACCGGTGCCGGCAAGGTGTGCGCTCCGGACGGAACCGAATTGGCCCCGCCCTTCTGGCCTGTCATGAGGCCAGCCGTCGCCAGCCGCTTCGGGGACTGGGACGGAAGTTGCACAATCGTTAATTCCGAAATGGGCCGCCTGCAGCAGGCCATCGCCGGTGGACCGTCCTCTTACGATCCGCTTCTGGATGCGGATTGCGATGGCGTGCTTAGCGCCGATGTTGAACTGGCGAGATTCCTTCTCAACTACGCCAATCAGCCTTTTCCGGAATGCGGCGAGTCGTTGCTGGGCGGCAGCGGCGAGTCGTTGCTGGGCGGCA
This sequence comes from Phycisphaerae bacterium, assembly GCA_012515775.1. Classification (GTDB taxonomy): domain Bacteria; phylum Planctomycetota; class Phycisphaerae; order UBA1845; family Fen-1342; genus JAAYXS01. The sequence continues at coordinate 444 of JAAYXS010000548.1, read as the reverse complement.
GCGCCGAACGAGAGGAATCGGAGCTGTTCGCCGCGGGCGAAGACCTCGAGGGAAGCGAGCCGGTAGACGTAGAGATGCTGGCGGCATGGCTTGTCGAAGTGCTGTCGCCTGAGGATTTGGACGCGTTCATTGCCCAAGCGACGGTGACCGCCGCCGAGCACGCTGATGAGGCCGTGCGCGCGGAAATGGCGGAGCTACTTTCGTATTTGGAGTAACCGCAGCTGCGTTGAGGACGCACGCTGCGCTTGGCTGGGCAGCGCCCCACGCGGGCGCTGCCCGGGGAGCCCCTTCAGGTCAAGGCCGCCCACGCCGCTCTAATCGCTCCACGCGGGCACTGCCCGGCGTCGCACAGCGGTGTACAGTAAGAACCGCGTTAAACGCCGGCGCTAACGGCACCCGACGACTAACGACTAACTAATCCCGGTCTGCGGCCAGCGCGGTCGC
>JAAYXS010000547.1 GCA_012515775.1 Phycisphaerae bacterium | reverse complement strand
CCCTGTCGCCTCTGGTTTTCTACGCCCGTGATGACCTCGCCCAGCCGCACGAAGAACAGCAGACCAATTTCCGTTTCGCGGTCTCGCAATTCGCTGTTCTTGATCTGCTTGAAATCCAGCGTGCCCCGCGCAGCCGCCGCTTCTTCTTCACAGACAAGGTACAGCTCGAGGTACTCGGCCCCCGACCGCTTCACCACGGCGTAGTAACCCACCAGAGAGTAGCGATCACCGTCCCGGCCAACCGCCGAGTACTGATTCACAACGCTGGCCGCAAAATCGAAAACTTTGCCGGCCAGCGACTCCGCCTGCCGTGGCTTGATTCGCAGTTGGAACAGCCCCTGCCCTTGCGGCAACGCAAATTGCTTCACCGCGTCGCCGCCCCCCCCCGTCAGCTCGGACACTAAGCCGTGAATCCGCCCGCATTTCAGTGCGCCATTCTTCAACTCTACGCCTGCCATCGCCTTGAGCTTGGAGGCAGACAACGCATACGGCACCTCCGAAAGGCAGCCGGTGGCGCGTTCCACTATCGCCCGCATGAATGCGGCGGCCCCGCTGATGCGGTCCTTCCCGGACGTTTCGGCGCCCACCAATCTGTCCGCCGGCGCCGCAGCCGCTTTCTCTTTCGGAAACACGGCCCGGGCGAAGCGGCGATACTCCGCAAAACGAGGCTCGAAATCTTCGCCCACTTCAAAGTAGGCCTCCACGAGCGTCTCGTTCTCCCGCGACGGAAGCGCAAAGTTGTTATCCACGTCGACCAGGCGAATTTTGTCCTGCCCCGCAATGACCCCGCCCAACGCACGAGGCATGTACTGCCGCGGAACGCCGTTCTCCAAACCCACCACTCGCAGCATCGATGGCCGGAAGCGGTGAAAACGCGAGCTTTCATGCGCGTCGGCGGCCGTCGCCATGAGCTTCAGCCGCACCCCGACGAGTTGCTTGCCGGGTTCCGGCTTATACGCCAGCGGCTTGAACTCAAGCTCCCTGGCCGACACGCCTTTGGCGGGCAGCTTGGTCCGGTAATACGCATCCAGCGAACCCTTGTGCACCCACCACGTTTGAATGCCCAGCCCGCGCGGCCCAAAACCGTCCGACTTGCTGTCGTGCTTCGGCGAAGTCGCCGATTCGGGCTGCACCGTGTTCCCCGTCCAACTTACCCATTCGGCAAAGCTCGGATAAACCTCCGCGAAAGCAGTCTTGTATTTGAGACTGCCGCCGCTGAGCAAATTGAACAGACCGGCAGTAAACTCGTCCGGCTTGAGCCACACGCTGCGCCGCTCAAACTTGACCAGCCCGTCCTCTTGCGTCTCCTGCGTCCGCTCGTAGCGCGAGAATTTCGCCACCCGCCCGCCAAACGGCAACGCGAGGAACGCCATCACCAGCATTCCCACGCTGATCATGGCGATCAGCGCTCCGCAAACCGCCCCGCCCCCTACGTCCAACGCCCGCGGTACATGCACGTTGCCGCGGATCAGATTGTCCGCCGCCAGCCGCAAGACCAGGTGCGTTACCACGAACAACACCATCAGCGTCGCCGCCAGCGAGTAGCTCGGCGGCATGCCCTGCTCAACTGCCAGCGCGTTGACCGCTTCGGCACATCCCAAAGCCACGCACATGGCCGTGATCGCACACAGCGCGTTAATCAGCCCGCTGAACAGGCCGAAGAGCGAGTGCATGAAGGTGATCGCCAAAATCAGCGCCAATACCGCGATGTTAAGTATCATGCATAAGCTCCGGACTTAGCGCGGGGTCTTCCCGGCCGGGGACGACGGGGTGGGCCGCGGACTGGGGCCCGCCGGACTGCCCGCTGGGCCGGGCCCGCTCGCGGGGCGTGCACCCTGACCTTTCAGCACGCGCACGATTTCCTGAATGCTGCTCAGGCCGCTGAGAACTTTGCTCATGGCCGGCGTCTGAAGCCCGACGCCGCCGCGCTTCAGCGCGAACGACTCGACCTCCGCGATGCTGCCCGCGGCCCGAACTACGCGGCGCACCTCGTCGTCCACGATCAGCGCCTCAAACACGCCCGTGCGCCCGACGTAACCCGTTCCCTGGCAGGCCTGGCAGACAATCAGGTTGCCGCGCTTGTCGTACGTGGCTTCCGGCGGACGGTGCAGCATGGCCTCCGGAGGCATGTTCAGCTTGCGCAGCATGCCCGGATCGGGTTTGTAGCGCTCCTTGCACTCCGAGCACAGCACCCGCACCAGGCGCTGATTGGTAATCATCACCAAACCTTTGGCCACCAGCCCCTTGTCGCCCACGAGCGCCGTCCACTTGCGCAGCGCGTCGAAAACGTTGTCCGCGTTGAAGCCCACGTAAACCTTGGCCTTCTCCGCGGCCGCCTTGGTGGCCAACTGCACGGTTTCCTTATCGCGAACTTCCGGCAGCACCAGAATGTCCGGGTCGCTCCGCACGATCTTCTGCAGCTCGCCCGAAAACGTGCTCTCATCCTTGGGCACGAACAGGTGCTGCGTCACGTTCTCCACGTCAATTTCGCGGTCGTACTCCAAAATCTGGATGTTCTGCAAGAACGCATCGTGCGAGCGAACAAACCCGTATACCGTCGTCGTGAGGCCGTTCCCCTTCGGGGCCGTCAGTAGAACCAGGCCGCGCGGCAATCCCATAATCGCCCGCACCTGCTGCAACTGAGTTTCCGTGAAACCCAGGTCCTTCACCTTGCAGGAACCCTCCGGCCCGACCACGCGCAGCCGCAGACGTTCTCCGGCCGTCGTGCCGGCCGACTGCACCACGACCGTGTGCTTGCTCTCCCCCAGGGCCACCGTGATCTTGCCGCGCTGCGGCTTACGGCGCTCCTCAAGGTTCAGGCCGGCCACCCGTTTGAGGTATAAAAGGACCGCGTCGCCCTCCTGGCGTGGCAAGCCCTCGCGCTCGGCCGGCACGCCGTCGATCAGGTACGTGATTCTCGTCGATTGTCCGGCGGGGGTGATGTCCGTGATAGCGGCGCGGCGCCAGAACGCGTCGAAGAGCAGGTCTTGCATGAGGCGGTACTGCTCGCGCTCCACCTCGTCCTCCGGGATGGTGACCACCTGCCGGTTGGCGCCGGTCACGCGCACCCGCTCCTTTACCTCCTTCGCCTGCTTCTTGCCTTTGAGCCCCTGCTCGCGGAGGCGCCGAAAGTGGGCCGCGGTCAAAACCGTCTGTTCGGGCATAACCAGCCCGTTGCGGTGAACCACGTACACTATCGCCCCCGTCAAAACCGCGGCCACAAATACCGGAAACCCGATCAGGAAGTTTGGCACCAGCAGCGCGACCACCAGCCCGATCACGCCGCAAGCCATGACCACCGTATTCCACAGCATCCGGAACGTGTTTACCGCGACCGTGTCCTTGTCGACCCACTGGGCCACGGACGTCCACAGCACGAAAACCACCAAAATCGCCGGCAGCTTCAGCGGACTGACATATATGCTGTCCCCCGCAAACTGGGCCATTGTTGACAAGTACGCCAGCAGCATACGTTCTCCCGTCAGCAGGCAGCGCGCCCCGGCCGGGCGCCGCTTGGATGCGTCGCACCAGGCTGACAACTCACATCTGACAACTGAATGCTCAACCTAGTATGCCCGCCGAGGCGGCCCGGATGCCCTTCAGGGCCATTCGCAGTTCGTCCGGGTTGGGGGCAGCCTCGTACGCCGTGGCGTGGTCGATATAGCCGGTCGCGACCAGTTGCCGCAGGTGCTCGGTAAAATCGATCATGCCCGCGTCGTAGGAAGCCCGGATCACGTCCACGATTTCATTGTCGCGCTCCTCGCGAATCAACTTCCGGATCGACGGATTGGAGATCATGATCTCCACCGCCGGAACCAGCGGACAGTCGGGTTTTACGCACGGAATCAGCTTCTGGCAGATGATCGCCTGAAGGTTGAACTCCAGCGTCTGCCGCACCAGCCGTCGCGAGCCTTCCGGGAACAGGTCCAGCAGGCGCGAAATCGTTTGCGATGAGCTCGAAGCGTGAATCGTGCCGAAAACCAGGTGCCCGGTTTCGGCCGCATGCAAGGCGGCGCTGAACGTCTCCTGGTCGCGCATCTCGCCGATCAGCACCACGTCCGGGTCCTCGCGCATCAGGTATTTCAGCGCGTCCGGGAAGCTCTCGACGTCGATCCCGATCTCGCGCTGGTTGATGCACGCCTTCTTGTCGGTGAACAGGTACTCGATCGGGTCCTCGATCGTCACGATGTGAACCGGAAAGCGCTCGTTGATGTAATCCACCATCGCCGCGATGGTGGTGCTCTTGCCCGAACCGGTGATACCTGCCAACAGCACCAACCCCTGGTGCAGCTCGGCAATCTTGGATATCGACGGCGGCAGCTTCAGGCTCTCGAAGTTCCGAATCTCACGCGACACACGCCGCGCCGCCACCGACATCCTGCCACGCTGCTGGAACGCATTCACGCGGAAACGGTCGGCATCCCCCGGTGGCCCGACATCGTACGCGAAATCCACCGCGCCCTTCTCTTCGTATATCTGGCGCAAGCGCGGCGAAATCATCTCGAAAATGCCGTCGCGAATCTGATCGGCCGTTAGCGGCCCGCCTGTCAGCGGCCGCAGGTCGCCGCGCACCCGCACGCGCGGCGGCGAACCCGCCTTCAGGTGCAGGTCAGAAACCTTCATCCGAATGGTGGCCTTGAAGTATTTGTTCAAAAACGGTTCTTTGGCCTGACCATCTCCTCCGTTCGGAGCCTGATCCATCACTTCCAGTTCATCGCCCATATCGAACGGCTCCTGCTACCCCGAGCCGGCGCTCCGTCCACTCACCGACCCGGCGGCTCACCTCGTCGTGGTCGATCACGCAGTATACTGCCCGGGCCCCCGCCTATCTAGTCAGCCCCCGCTCGGCCCCACGCCCGGTCGGGTGCCATGCCCAAGCCCGTAGCGGCGCGAGCATGCCGTCACCAGTTACCCCCCAACCTGACGCCGCAACGCCGTAATCACAGGGCATGCCCGCGCTTATAGCTTGGGCATGGCACCCGACGGCCCGCGGCCCGAGTTACCTCAACTTGCGGCCGACTCCGGCGGCGACTGCGATTCTCCCTCTGCACTTCGCCCCGGGCTCACTGCGCTTGACCCCGGACCTGCGCTCGGCCCCGCGCTGCCCGCGCTTGGTCCCGCGCTTCCCGCGCTCGATTCAGCGCTTCCCGCGCTTGGTCCCGCGTTCCCTACACTCGGGGGTTCCGCACTCCCGGCGCTCGGTTCCGCGCTGGGCTGCTCCGATGGCGGACTGCCAGGTGTTTGACCTTCAGGCGCCTTCGCCGCCCGCGCCCGATCTCTCCGCTCCGCGCCTCGCGGGCCCTGCCGCGGCCGGCCATCCGTGCGCCGCATCGGCAACGCCAGACCTTCAAACGGAACCTCAGCCTCCATAGCCCCCACGCTCACTATCGCCACCTGCTTGCCCGGCTTGATCCGCACGAACTGCCCCTCCCGCTCGAACCGCCGTACGTAAACCTGATCGCCGGCAACCAGCTTCGCCGCTTGCTCTGCCGTCAGCGATG
>JAAYXS010000546.1 GCA_012515775.1 Phycisphaerae bacterium | reverse complement strand
GGCCGCCCCCGCGGCGTTTGCACGCTGCCGCGGGCGCGGTAAAACACGCTCAGTGGCGTTTGGAACGACGCGACCTCGCTGCGGCGAGCCGTCGCCGCGACCGGCGCGCCGGGCGAAATCTGGCCTAATGTCCGGAGCCATAGGTGCCTGAACCCGCTCCGCTGATCCTGTTGGTCGATGACGACCTCGATTTCCTCGAGATCAATCGACACATCCTGGAGCCGAGAGGTTATCGCGTAACGTGCGATACCGACCCGCAGGCGGCCTGGCAGCGCCTGCAAACCGAAAAGCCCGACCTCATCATCACGGACTTGATGATGGCAAACCTGGACTCCGGTTTCTCGCTGGCCCGGCAGGTAAAGCAGGATCCGCGCTTGGCAGACGTGCCGATCATCATGGCCACCGCTATCACGAGTCAGGCCGGCCTGGATTTCCGCCCGCGCACGCGGGAAGACTTGGCCGCCATGTCGATCGACGCGTACTTCGACAAGCCCATCCCGCCCCAGAAGCTGCTGGACAAGGTGGCGGAACTGCTGGGGCGGCGATAGCCCGGACGACCGTCACCGACGGCCGGCCGGGCTATGCGCCGAGCTGTTGTTTCAAATCTTCCGGAAAACCACGCAGGCGTTATGTCCGCCAAAACCGAAGGAGTTGCTCATTACCACCTGCAGGCGCGCGTCGCGGGCGGTGTTGGGGACGTAATCCAGGTCGCACTCCGGATCGGGGTGCTCGAGGTTGATCGTCGGGGGCAGCGTATTGCTGCGCAGCGCCATGATCGAAGCGATGGCCTCTACGCCGCCGCTGGCGCCAAGCAAATGGCCCACGGCACTCTTGGTGCTGCTGACCGGCACTTTATAGGCACGGCTCCCGAACACCGCTTTGATCGCCTTGGTTTCAGCAATGTCGCCGAGCATCGTGGAGGTGCCGTGAGCGTTGATGTAGTCAACGTCTTCCGGGTTCAGGCGGGCGCTGGCCAGGGCTTCGGCCATGGCCCGAGCCCCGCCACGGCCCTCGGGGTCAGGCTGGACGACATCACCGGCGTCGGCCGTCGTTCCGGCGCCGATGACTTCGCAAAGAATGGGCGCGCCGCGTTTGCGGGCGTGCTCGTACTCCTCGAAGACCAGCAGCCCGGCGCCCTCGCTGAGAATGAAGCCGTCGCGGTCCTTGTCAAACGGCCGCGAGGCGTGCTCTGGGTCGTCGTTGCGCGTGCTGAGGGCCTTCATGGCCGCGAAAGCGGCGATGCCCAGGGGGGTGACGGTCGCCTCGGCGCCACCGGTAAAGATGATGTCCGCATCGCCACGCCGCAGACTGCGCCAGGCATCGGCCATGGCATTGCCGGCCGAGGCGCACGCGGTCGAGACGGTGGCGTTGACGCCCTGGAAACCGAACTCAATCGAGACGGTCGCCGAGCCGGCGTTGGCCATCAGCTTGGGAATGGTGAAGGCCGAGACTTTGCTGGGGCCTTTTTGTAGCAGCCGCAGGTGCTGTTCCTCGATTTCTGCCAGGCCGCCGATGCCCGTGCCGAGAATAACGCCGACCCGCGGCGGATCGAAGTTGTTCTGCAGGCCGGCTTCGTTAAGGGCCTGGCGCGCAGCAACGAGGGCCAGTTGGGCAAAGCGGTCCATGCGTTTGATGCGCCGCGGATCGATCTCGCGGGCCGGATCAAAGTCGGCACAGACGCCGCCGAAATGGACATCGAAACGGCTGCAGTCAAAGTGCTTGATGGTACGGATGCCGCACCGGCTGGAGATGAGACCGTCCCAGAAACTGGAGACGGAGCATCCCAGCGGGGTAATGGCACCCATTCCGGTGACGACGACGCGTCGCTCGTGCATCGGACGACCCGTTGAGCCAGGCGTTATTTGCCGGCGGTTTGCAGGTATTTGTGAATGTGATCGATGGCCATCCCGACGGTCTGGATTTTCTCCGCTTCCTCGTCGGGGATGCTCATCTCGAACTCGTCCTCGAATTCCATGACCAGCTCGACCGTGTCGAGCGAGTCGGCATTCAAATCATTGACAAATGAAGTGTCCCGGCTGATCTCGCTTTCCGGGACCCCCATCTGTTCGGCCACGATCTTCTTGACCTTGGCTTCGATTTCTGCAATTTCCGGCACGCCGGTTCCTCCGCCAGAATACTGGGACTCCGAAGCAACCCTGGATGTACGGGACACCAAGCTGAGGCGCTGGCGGCACCATAAAGCCGGGTTGCCCGTGCACGCCGCCGAACTAAGGCGGCAAGATTGTAGGCGCGGCGGTCGCGATGCGGTCGCCGCAACGGAGCGCGATATTAAACCCGTGCGGCAAACTTGCCAAGGGGGCCAAGGACAGGTCTATCGCACCTGGCGGGGGTCAACCGGGCGGTTTTTTTGGACCGGTCGGAACCCGGTTTTGGGACCCCTTGACGGCGGCGTTTGCTGGCGCTCCGTGCCGGGTCAAGCGCGGGGCTGGGCGGAATTCGTTGGGTAACCGGCGGCTGACGGCGGCAACGGCCTGTTCACCGAAAAAAACAAGTTTCAACGATCGTTAATTTCAGAAAGCACAGGCACCACGTGCAGCAAGGGTCGATCCACGGCACCGCTGGACGCGGACGTAAGCGCCGGCGACCCGCGTGTGGTGTTTGCTCGGCGAGCGGCCTGGTGGCAAAATACCACACGTAACGTAGTGCAACCCGCGAGCGTGGATTGAGCGAGGTGTTTGGTCCACTCTCGTCCGAGTCCGACCATACCACCTGACCGTAAGGGAAGGAGCGACACTTGATCACCGAATCCGACATTCGTGGCTTTTTTCAATCGGTTCTTGGGCGCATTGGCAACGCCGAGCTGCGCGACAAGGTCGTCAAGACCTGGGTGATGGCCTGCGAGCGCGGCGGGTGGACCAGTGTGGACGAACTCCAAAAGATGCCGTTTACGCTGCTGACGAATTGCCACGGCGTCAACTTCATTCAGCATACGATTGCCGTCACGGAGGGCGCATACGGGCTGGCGAAAGCCCAGGAGGCGGCTTACGCCAAGCTGCCGTACAACGTCGATTACGACCGGTTGCTGGCGGGGGGGCTGCTGCACGACGTGGGCAAGCTGGTCGAGACCGAGAAAGATGGAAAGGGCGGTTATCGCAAGAGCCGGGCCGGGAAGTGCCTGCGCCATCCAATTTCTGGAACGGCCTTGGCGCATGAAGCCGGGATTCGCGATGAGGCGGTCTTGAATACGATCGCCTGCCACGCGAAGGAAGGCGAAGGGGCGCCGAAGTGTCTGGAGACGATTCTTATTCACCAGGCGGATTTCGCGACCTTTGACCCGTTGGTGATGATGGAGAAGGGGAGTCTGATTGCGTGACCGGGACTTGAGTTCATTTGGGTGAGGATATAATAACCTCACTAGGCATGCGGCCGGTTCCGGGGCGACGTTGCACTTGAAGGTAATGCCGGGCGATTCTGTCTGGCGCACTCGCCCGCAGCCCGGGAGAGCATCTTGGTCGAGAGCATCAAACCGACCATTGAGCAAGACCAGAAGACACGGCGGCTGCCGCCGTTCCGCGTAATCCTACATAACGACGACGTAAATACCGTCGACCACGTCGTGCGCACGATCGTAAAACTCACACCGCTGAACACGGAAGAAGCCGTGGCCCGCACTCTTGAAGCGCACGAGACGGGCTCAAGCATGTTGCTGGTCACGCATAAAGAGCGGGCCGAGCTATATGTCGAGCAGTTCGCGAGCTGCAAACTGAACGTGACGTGCGAGCCGGATTCCTAAGCCCGCGAACGCGGTACGTCCACGGGGTAGGACAGGAGATAAGAAGCCTGCCGGGCCGCTAAGTGAAAATCGATTACTCGAGGACGAGGAGCATCCGATGAAACTGGGCGTAATGGGGGCGGGACTGGCCAGCCTGGGGTGGGAGAAGGCGCTGGATTACTGCAAAACGCTGGGGTTGGAAGCCATCGAGCTGCCGGTAGGGGGCTACCCGGGCACGCCGTTCTTCGATCCCGAGCAACTGCTGCGCGAACCGGCCGCACAGCAGAAGATAAAGGACGACTGCGCCCGCCGCGGGCTGGCGATCACTGGCCTGGCCGTGCATGGCAACCCGATTCACCCCGATGCGGCCATTGCGCAGCAGCATTTGAAGGCGCATGAGACGGCCGTTCGCCTGGCGCCGAAACTGGGCACGGACGTGGTCATCACGTTCAGCGGCTGCCCGGGCGGCGC
>JAAYXS010000545.1 GCA_012515775.1 Phycisphaerae bacterium | reverse complement strand
GCGCTGAAGAGCTCGGCCGTGACTTTTCGCCCATCATCCAGCACGCCGCGCGGGTGCTTGATCCATTGCCAGACTTGTGTGCGCGAAATCTCGGCCGTGGCGGCATCTTCCATCAGGTTGTACAGTGGCACGCAACCATTGCCGCGCAGCCAGGCCTCGAGGTATTGGATGCCGACGCGGATGTTGGTGCGCAGGCCCTCTTCCGTGATCTGGCCCTCCGGCACGCGCAACAGGTCCGCTGCGCTAACCTTTACGTCCTCCCGCGGCCGTGCGATTTGGTTCGGCCCGCGCATCCGCGAAAACGCTTCCATTGCGACAGGGACCAGGCCCGGGTGCGCTACCCATGTGCCGTCGTGGCCGTCGTTGACCTCGCGCTCCTTGTCGGCACGGACCTTGGCCAGTGCCGCTTCATTGGCCACCGGGTCGTTCTTGATGGGAATCTGTGCGGCCATGCCGCCCATGGCATGCGCGCCGCGCCTGTGGCAACTCTTAATGACGTTCAAGGCGTACGCCCGCATGAACGGTACAGTCATGGTGATCTGCGCCCGATCGGGCAGGACGAAATCGGGCCGCGACCGGAAACGCTTGATGAAGCTGAAGATATAGTCCCAGCGGCCGCAGTTCAGTCCGGCGGAGTGGTCGCGCAGCTCGTACAGAATTTCCTCGGTCTCGAAGGAGGCTAATATGGTTTCGATCAAGACCGTGGCTTTGATGGTCCCGCGGGGAATGCCCAGTTCATCCTGGGCCATGATGAAGACTTCATTCCACAGGCGGGCTTCGTGATGGTTCTCCAGCTTCGGTAGATAGAAGTAAGGCCCACTGCCGGTCTCAAGAAGCTGCCGCACGTTGTGGAAGAAGTAGAGGGCGAAGTCGAACAGTGCGCCGGAGATCGGCTGACCGTCCAACAGTACGTGCTTTTCCGGCAAATGCCAGCCGCGCGGGCGGACCATCAATGTGGCGGTCTCGTCGTTCAGGGCGTACTTCTTGCCGTCCGGTTGCTCGAAGGTGATGGTGCGCCGCACGGCGTCGCGCAGATTGACTTGGCCGTTTACGATGTTGGCCCAGGTTGGCGAGTTTGAGTCCTCGAAATCGGCCATGAAGACCCGGGCGCCGCTGTTCAGCGCGTTGATGATCATCTTGCGTTCGACGGGGCCGGTGATCTCGACGCGCCGGTCCTGAAGGTCTGCTGGAAGCGGCGCTACGCGCCAGTCGCTTTCGCGCACAGAGCGGGTTTCAGGCAAGAAATCCGGCAACTGCCCGGCGTCCAACTCCGCCTGGCGTTGCAAGCGGCGGTCCAGAAGCTGACGCCGCGTCGGCTCCGCGGCCCGGCACAGGCGAACCACGAAATTCAGGGCCTCTGGGGTAAGAATGCGCTTCTGTTCGCCTGTCACGGGCGCGGTAATCTCGAGGTTATCCACGAGCGTTGGTGACGTTATCGAGGTCATTGAACAGTTCCTTCAACTAACCGCGAAGTAAGGTAGGGCGACGTCGCAGCCGCGCGGCCGAAGTACGCGAAGTTTGAAGCGGCGGTATAGATTCGTCGAAAGCCACGGTTCAGCGGGATGCGCGGCCTTGATTTCGGCTCTGGCACAGTGATTCCCATCCGTCGGGGCAGCCGGTGAACAGCCTTATTATAGTTGCCGCAGTTTTTTCGAGTCGGGAATAGGCGGATTGCTGCAAGCCGACGCTGAGGTGACGAGCTTTTCAGCGCCGCCTGCTCATTCGCCTGGCGGTTGTTCGCGCCCTCCGCCCAACCAGCCATAGCGCCGGAACAGCAGCAGCATGGCGGTCGCGATAAGCAGCATCAGCAGCCACAGCAGCGGATAGCCGTAGTACCAACGCAGCTCCGGCATGTTGAGGGGCGAGGCGCTGGAGTCGAAGTTCATTCCATAGACGCCCACAATGAACGTGAGCGGTATGAATATGGTCGCAATGATCGTCAGTACTTTCATGATCTCGTTCGTGTGTTGACTGACGCTCGACAGATAGACCTCCGTGATGCCGGAGGCAATGTCACGATATGTCTCAACCAGGTCGACGATCTGGATGGTGTGGTCCTGGAGATCGCGCAGGTACATACGGGTTTCGTCCGTGATCAGCGGGGTCGGGTCGCGCAGCAGGGCGTTCAACGCGTCCCGCAGGGGCCAGACAATGCGGCGGATCGTCAGCAAGTCGCGTTTGACGGCGTGTACACCGGACATCAGCGCCGGCACCGGTCGCGTCACGCCGGCCTCCATTTCCTCCAGCGCATCCAGCCGTTCGCCGCATTGCTCCAACAGTGGAAAATAGTGGTCCACGATGGCGTCGAGAATGGCGTGCACGAGGTAGTCCGGGCGGGCGCGGTTTCCCAGGGCGCCACTGCGAATCCGTTCGCGGATTGGGTCGAGCGGGTCGCCGCGCGGCCCCTCTTGAAACGTGAGCACGTAACGCGGGCCGAGAAAGATGCTGACTTGCTCCGTGCGCCACGGCTGCTCGCGAACTGGCATGCGCGCCACGATGAAGTAGCTGTCGTCGTAGCGCTCGGCTTTGGGGCGCTGGTGCGGGTGCAGTACGTCCTCCAACGCGAGATGGTGCAAGTTGAAGATGCGGCCCAACTCGGCCAGTACGTCTGCGTCACCCAGTCCCTCGACATTGACCCAGGTGACCGGCCATTTCTCAAGCAGGGCGGGCAGGCGGGCCAGGTCAGCTCGGGCGGGCAACGGGACTTCGTCGTGCCCGGCCGGCCCAAAGGCCAGCACGCTGACTTCGCTGGGCGGGGCCTTGGGCGGCGGGTGGAGCGTTCCGGGGGGAGTGCCAGGCTTCGGGCGGCGGGCCAGGTCGCGTGCCCGGCGGCCGTGGTGGCGTCTGCTTTTGGCGGACATGTTTGTCCTCCGCGGCACAGGCGAACGTTCGATCTTAACGCGGATTTCGGGTGGTAGACGCCGCCGGTCCAAGCGGTGGAAAGGAGGT
>JAAYXS010000544.1 GCA_012515775.1 Phycisphaerae bacterium | reverse complement strand
TAGAAATACAGGTCTCTGGCTTCCGTCTCGCGGATGCGTCGCAGGCGGTCGAGCAGTTCGCGCTTCAGGGGCCCCTCTTCCATTTTCTCCAGCTCGGCCGCGATCAGCTTTTCGCCGGCGGCGCGCGTCTGCGGGGTGGCGTAATCGACCAGGTACTCCAACAGCGTGGTCAGGGCGTTCGGCGTGCAGAAGCGCTTGATGAAGCCCGGGATCGCGAATTCCATGAAGTGTTCGCCCGTGCGGCCCAGGCGGTAGCACGAAGTGCAGAAGCTCGGCACGTAGCCGTCTTCGAGCAACTCGCGCATCACCGTATCCAGCGGGCGGATGTCGCCCAGCTCGAACTGCTCACGCTCCATTACCTGCGCGTCGCCGGCCTCGGTATAGCCGCCGAGTTCGATGCGGCTGCCGGCGTCAATCTGCGAGACACCGAAGCCCAACACCTCGCGCCGCAGCGCCGGCTCTTCGCGCGCCGTCAGAATCAGGCCGGTGTACGGCACCGCCAGCCGCAGGATGGCGATCAAACGCTTGAAATCGTGGTCATTGACCAGGTATTCATCCTGGTGCATGACGCCCAGGGCCGGCCGCAGGCGGGGGAAACTGATGGTGTGCGGCCCGACGCCGTAGCGCTGCTGCAGGTGCAGGGCGTGCGCCACCAGCCCGAGCACTTCGAAGCGCCAATCGTAAAGCCCGAACAGCACGCCGATGCCGACGTCGTCGATGCCGGCCTCCTGGGCGCGGCTGAGGGCGTTCAGGCGCCAGAGATAGTCGCCCTTGCGCGTGTTTGCCGGGTGATAGCGGCGGTATGTCTCGTGGTGGTAGGTTTCCTGGAATATCTGGAAAGTGCCGATATGGGCCGCCTTGATAGTGCGGAATCCCTCGATGTCGAACGGGGCGGCGTTGACGTTGACGCGCCGGATCTCGCCGTGCCCGACCTTGACGGTGTAGACCAGCCGCACGGTGTCGGCGATGAACTGGGCGTCGTAGTGCGGGTGCTCGCCGAAGACCACGATGAGCCGCTTGTGCCCGCGGTTCTGCATGGCGGCGACCTGCGCGCGAATTTCCTCGGGGCTGAGCGTGCGCCGCACCGCGTCCCGGTTCGAGCGGCGAAAGGCACAATACTGGCAATCGTTACTGCACAGGTTGCCGATGTACAGCGGGGCAAAGAGCACGATGCGGTTGCCGTAGACATCGCGCTTCAGTTGCCGGGCGGCGGCGAAGATTTCTTCCGTCAGATCCGGATCATCGGCCTTGAGCAGCGTCGCCGTTTCAGTCAGGCTCAAAGCCTTCTTGGAAAGGCTCTTGGCAATGATGTCGCGCACCTGGGCCGGATCAGGCTGCACGCGGGCCAGTAGGTTTTCGAGTTCCGCGTCGCAGATGAAATCCGTCGCGCCGTCAGTTAACGTCATTTCAGGAAGTCGCATCGTCATATTCTAGAGGGCTTTCTTGACTTCGGCGCTCAGGAATCGAGGAATCAAGACAAGAATCGCACTCGGTGCCTTCTTGGTCGCCTGACCCCCTGCTTCCCGGATCCTTCTTTCTGCGCGCCAGCCAGTTCGGTGAGCCGCCATGGCCCGTGCCGATAGTCCGTCCCAATCTTGTGATGCGGCGCATTATGCAGCCGTGGCATTGCTCGGCCGTCTCGAACAGGCAGGCCTTGGCCGGATAAATCTCGTATTTGCAGCGGTACGCGGGGGGCGTCAGGTTGGGCATGATGATGTTCGCGCCGCGCATCAAGCCCAACTCGCGCCCGCTGTCGCGGTTCAGCGTTGCCAAGGCGGTGGTGCTGGGCAGGTTGGCCCGCGGGCACATGAGGCGCGTGAGGGCGAGCACCTTGTAGGTCATCAGTTCGGAGTTTGGAACTTGGCCGGACGGAGAGGGATCAAGGGATCCAGGGATCAAGGGATCAAGAGACTGCCCCAACGGGGTTTCCGGATGCGGCAGGAAGGGCCCGACGCCGATCATGTCGAGGTCCAGTTCGCGGAAAAGTTCCAGGTCGCACGCCAGGTCCTCGTAGGTCTGGCCCGGTATGCCGATCATGACGCCGCTGCCGACTTCGTAGTCGAGCTCCCGCAGCGTTCGCAGAATCGCGATCCGGTCGCTCAACTGCCCATTCCGCGACGGGTGGATGCGCCGGAAAAGCTCCGCATTTGACGTTTCAAATCGCAGCAGGTAGCGATCCGCCCCGGCCTCGCGCCACGTCGCCAGTTCCGCCGGGCTCCGCTCGCCCACGCTGAGCGTCACGGCCAGGCCGGTCTCCGTCTTGATCCGCCGCACCACGTCCGCCAGCCACTCGCTCGTGATGCCGTAATCCTCACCCGATTGCAGCACCACCGTGCCGTAGCCGAAGCTCGCGGCCTGGCGGGCGCAGGCAAGAATCTCGTCCGCGGGCATGCGGTAACGCTCGATCAGCCGATTGTCGGCCCGCAGACCGCAGTAGTAGCATTGCCGGGCACAATGATTCGAGAACTCGATCAGCCCGCGCAGGTGCACCGCATCGCCGACGTGCGTGCGGCGCACGGAATCCGCGTCATGCCACAGCTTCTCGAGCCGGGCGGCATCATTCTCCAGCAGCCAGTTAATTATCTGCACGCGGTTCATGTTCTCCGGGCGGCCTCGCATTTTTCTGCAATGTGACGGTGAAGGTACTGCCGGCGCCCGGTTTGCTCGTTACAGTCGCGTTTCCGCCGTACATCAAAGCCAGCTTTTTCACCAGCGACAGCCCCAAGCCGCTGCCGGTGATGTGGCGGGTCTGGTCATTCTTGATGCGCACGAAATCGCGGAATAGCCGGCCGGCGTCGTCGGGCGTCAGACCGATGCCGGTGTCACTCACCGCGATCGTCACGCGTTGCTCATCACTGGAAAGGTGCACATCCACGCGCCCGCCGGCGCGATTGTATTTCACCGCGTTGGAAAGCAGGTTGTTGTATATTATTTCGATTTCGTTGCGGTCGGCGACCATCGGCACCGGACCGTCCCCGTGCAAGTGCAGCGAGAGGTTGTGCTTCTCGGCGTCGGGCCGGACCGTGTCCAGGGCGCCCTTGGCGATCTCGCGCACATCCAGGCTCACCAGCTCGCGCTTCTTCTCGCCCGACTCGACGCGCGTCATGTCAAGCAGGTCGAGGATCAACTTGCGCATGCCGCCGGCACGTTCCAGGCAGCGCTCGATAATGTGGTCATAGGCCGAAAGTTCGTTTCCGGCCGTCCGCTCTTTGAGCAAGTGCAGATAGCCTTCAATGCCGGCCAAAGGCGCCTTGAGCTCGTGTCCCAACACCGAAATAAATTCGAACCGCACGCGGCGTTTTTCGGCCGCCAGCTTGCGCGCCTGGCGTTGAATGACGAGGTGCTGCGAGGCCTTGCGGATGGTCTCCTTCAGTTCGTCCGGCGTGAACGGCTTGGCCAGGAAATCGAAGGCGCCGCATTTAGTGGCCCGAATGGCCGTTTCCAACGTTGCGAAGGCCGTGATCATCACGGTCAGCACCTCGCGCTCGTGCTTGACCAGGTGCTCCAGGACGTCCAGCCCGGTCATATCGCCCAGCTTGTAATCCAGGAGCAAGATGTCCGGAGACCAGGAGGCGAGCTTCTGCAAGCCCTCTTCACCGCTGGAGGCCGTTTCGGTTTCGAAACAGACTTCGCCCTCGACGTCGGGAAGCTGGACAGTGAAATGCCGCAGTGCGCGAGCCACGCTGTATTGCATGCCGGGCTCGTCATCCACGATCAAAACTCGCAGAGTGTCCATTTCACTTCCCATTCCCAGCTTGTATCAGCCGGCGCCGTGGCAGCGTCACGGTGAAGGTGCTGCCGGTGGGCCCCGCGGCGGCATTGGCGTTTGACTCCACCTTGATGTCCCCGTGGTGCATTTTCACGATGCCGTAGCTGACGGCCAGGCCCAAGCCTGTGCCCTCGCCGGCGGGCTTGGTTGTGAAGAATGGTTCGAAGATCTTCTTGCGATTGGCGAGCGGGATGCCGATGCCGGTATCAGAGACGATGAAGCGGACCTTGTCCGCATCGCCGTTGGTGAGGATGCTCAGTTTGCCGCCCTGCGGCATTGCCGCGATAGCGTTGCTGGCCAGGTTCGTGAGCACCTGCGCGATCTGATCCCGGTCCAGTTCGGCCTCGGTATAGTCCCCCTCGTGCGCAACGTGAATTTCGACGCTCTCCGGTGCGTGCAGGGCGCGCGTACACCGGGCGACGATCTCGCGCACGTCCACGCTTTCGAAGTCCACCTTGTTCTTGCGGGCGAACTGCAACAGACCCGACACGATCTTCTTGCAGCGATCCGCCTCGCTGACGATCAAGTTCAGGTCCTCACGCATTTCGGATTCGACCGCCGCTTCCTCCAGCAGCAGGTGCGACAACATCAGCACCGTTCCGAGCGGGTTATTCACCTCGTGCGCGATGCCGGCCGCAAGCTGGCCCATGCTGGCCAGTTTTTCCGACTGCATCAGCGCTTCCTGGGTGCTCGCGAGTTGTTCGTTCGAGTAGGCCAGCTCTTTACACGTGTTCTTAAGCTGCTCGATCGTGTAGGGCAGGCACATTTCACTTTCCGCCAGCCCTTTAACGATAGCCACCGCGTGCTCGCGGCAGGTTTCGTAGCCGCAGGCGCCGCAGTTCAGCTCATCTTCCGGGGCGAACTTGCCCATCCGCTCCATGATGGCTGTGAGCTGCTCTTCCGACGGCACCTCGATCCGCTGGTCATGCGGGCAGAACGTCCGTCGCAGATTCAGTTCGCATAGGGCCGACCAGTGCTCGTGCCAGTACTCGCGATCCGCATCGGACATGCGGCGCTTGGCGTAGCGGCTGACCTGCGAGCGACGGCTGAACAGCGGGGCACGCGTGCTTGAGCCGGGGCCCATGATGCACCCGTTGCAGGCCACCACTTCCAGCAGGCGCGCGTCGAGATCGCCGCGCTCGAATTCCTTGATGGCCTCGATGAACTCGGTCCGCCCATCGGCCGCCACGACCGCGCCCGACAGCAAGTCCTCCGGAATCTGGGCGGCCTGCAACATGCCCCGGCTGATCGGGAAGAGTGAGCCCGTGCCGGCGTGCGGCGGGTCGAAGTCGCTGGGCGTGACAGACTCTGCCTTTATGGCATGGTGCAGGAACATCTCCCGCAGCTCGATGAACGTCAGAGTCGCGTCGACCTCACCCGCGACGCGTTCGCTTTTGGCCTCCCCTTTTTTCGCGATACAAGGGCCTATAAAGACGACCTTCAGGTTCTTCCCATACAGCCGCCGCAGCGCCCGTGCAGTCGCGATCATCGGCGAAACAATCGGCGCCAGGCTTGGCACCAGGTTGGGGTGATAACGCTCCACGTACCCGACGATGGCCGGGCACGTCGTGGATATGAATCGCTGCCGCGGGTAAAGCCGGAGCAGACGCTGATATTCAGCCGCAACCAGGTCGGCCCCGAACCCCACCTCGTGCACGAGGTGAAACCCCAGCGCCCGTACCATCGCGACGAAAAACTCGTAATCGATTTCCGTAAATTCCGAGGGAAAGCTTGGGGCGATGATCGCTGTTACCCGCGCCCCGCTCTTGAGCAGCTCTTCGGCCGCTTGAATGCCGTTTTGGACCTGCTTGGCGCCCTGGCTGCACATCCGCACGCAGTTGCCGCAGCCGATGCAGCGGTCGACCAGGACCTCCGCTTGACCGCTGGCGATGCGAATCGCTTTGGCCGGACACTCGCGCACGCAAGTGTAGCAGCGGCGGCAGCGCTCGCGGATAGTCGTAACCAGCGGTGCATTCGGCGGATCCATACGCGGTTCCGAAAGCCGTGTCCGGCAGGGGCAAAGACCGTAGCGTCGCCGCGGTCCTAACCATGCAAGAACGATACCATGATAACCTGAACTGGGACGCAAGCTGGGACGCAGGAAATCAGGATTCCTGATCGTCAGGCGGGATTACAGGCCTCTTGCCGCCGTCGTCCGTTAGCCCCGTTTCCCGCGATGGCTGCTTCGCTACGGCCGTTCCGGCGGCCGGCGCCGGCGAACTGCCGTAGGCGCCGCCTGACGCCCATAAACCTGAAGCCCCCAAACGCGAGCGTTACCACGCCCAAGCAGATAAACAGGCCTCCCAAAAGTTGCAGCGCCAGTGGTCCGAAGAACTGAACGAGGGCCATCCCGGCTACGGCGAAAACCAGGGCCGTCCGCGCGTACGCCAGGAACGTGCGCTCGTTTGCCAGGGCGTTCCGCTGTACGGCCAGGCTGTCACGCAGGCTCACGGATGGCGCCAGTTCGCAAGTGACCGGGCGTTCGGCGGCCGTGCCGTCGATAACTATGGGGGCCGCATTCAAGGCAGCCCGCCGATGCTCGCGCTTTTTGTTCCGTGGCCGAATGTGGGCCATGCTGTTAATCCCGTTCTGTGATACCTGTCCCGTTCAGCCCGCCCGAATGCGGCCTTGGAGATGATAGACACAAGGCCACGGTTCCGGCGGGCGGGATGGAATCACTTTCGCGTCGGAGCCGACCGGGGTTGTCCAAAACGCGCCGTTTGCGGGCGCGAGTGACGTTCCGCTTTATCGGCAGGCTTGCGGCCGCTGGCGGATAATCGTCTCGGGACGGCCGTGGCGTATCGAGGCTCCGGTGGCAGCGAGCGGGAGGCGTAGCGGATATTCACTTGGCGAGATTTGCCCGGCATGTTAGTGTGCTGGCGAGCTGTTGACCTGTGTCACGTTAACGGGAACGTCGATTTTAACTGACTGAGCGGGAGTCATCCTCAGTCCCATGCAATGGTCGCGTTCAACCAAACTGGCCCCCTCCCCAGTGGACCTCGACGACCGGGTCGTTGCGGAACTGCACTGCATTAAGTGCGGCACGCTGCTACGCGGAGAATTCGCCAGCGGCTCATGTCCGCAATGCGGACACCCGTGCTCGGATTCCGTGTACGGCGACTACCTCATTTATTCGGACCGCGCGGAGGTGGACCGGCTGGACGAGGCGGCCCGGGTTGTAATCTACGGGGGCATGCTGCTGGGCGTCATCGTCGCTATCGCGATGCTGTTCATGGTCACGTCGTCCCAGAATGTGATTGACGCCATCCGCCGCGGGTTCGACACGCTCTGGGCCGGTGTGCTGCTCTCGCCGGTAATCGCGACGACGGGCATGGTGCTGCTGACCCGCCGCTACTCGATGGCTTATTACGAGGCCAAGTATTTCCACCGGCGCTACTTGATCCGGGCCGGCATCTGCACGGGGCTGGTTCTAAGCCTGGCGGGAGTGGCGGCGTATTTCTGGGCGCACTACTTCCAGGTGCTCCTGCTGGCCGGCTGGGCGACGCTGCCGAGCGCCGCGTTCATGAGGGGCCTGTCCCGGCTGATGCGGCGCGTGCCGAACGTAAGGCTCGCCAGCTTTGCCCAAGCTATATCGTCCATCATCTGGGTCAACGGCGTGCTGAGCTTGCTATTCAACTGGCTGCGCCCACTGGCGGCCGAGAGTTCGGATTGGGAGGCGCCACTGTTATCCCTGCAAATGCTGGTGTCGTGCGGGTGGATCGGGCTGGGGATCGCCAGTTTGCGGCTGATGATGACGGTACACCGGAATTTTCTGGCGATCCGGCGATAGGGGCAGTTGGGGCCGCTGTGATCCCGGGCGGTTCCTCACTGCCCGCCGGCCGCAGTGGCTTGTGCTGCCGGTGCAGTTCGGCTTTGGCAGTGAATTCGCGGAATGAGCGCGTAGCCGCGCGGGGGCGGTGCGGCGGTGGGATTGCTTTATCACCTTATCACCCTATCACCTTATCACTCCGTTGCCGGTGATAAGGTGATAAGGTGATAGGGTGATAAGGGGGGGTGGCGCAAGTTGGGTGTTTGTGCAGATCGCCGGTTGCGGGTAAATAGAGCATCACGGGCTCAGCGGAGTGACTATGAAAGGCAGCTTCTGGCAAGTTCTGACCGGTTTTGGCGTGGCGGCCGCGGCCGCGCCGGCGCTGGCACAGCCGGCGGGCGGTTCGGGGCAGGGCACATCCATCCTGCAAATCTTCTGGCAGGGTATCGAAATCCCCACGTATTTCATCGTGGCCGGCTCGGCGGTAGTCGTAGCGCTGGTAGTGGAGCATTTCCTGACTGTGCGCGGTGCGGCGATTGCACCGCCGGAACAGGTGCGCAAGGCCAAGTCGCTGATCGAGGCACGCGATTTCCGCGGTTGCCTGGAGCGGATGAAGAAGAGCTCGACATTTTTCGCCCAGGTGATGACGGCCTCGTTGATGCACGCGCGGCACGGTTTCGAGGCGATGCATGAGGCAGGGGTGGAGAAGGCCGGCGAGCTCAGCGGACGCATGTTCCGCAAGGCGGACTACCTGAACATCCTGGGCAACCTCGGGCCGCTGCTGGGATTGCTGGGGACGGTCTGGGGCATGATCGAGGCGTTCGGCGAGCTGGGTGCGGCCGGTGGGCAGGCCAGCGCCGGGCAGCTTGCCGCGGGGATCAGCAAGGCGCTTGTAAACACGCTGCTCGGCTTGGCGCTGGCCATCGTCGGGCTGGGGTTCTTCGGGCTGTGCCGAAATCGCATCGACTCGCTGACGGTGAGCGCCACGGTCGACGCGCTTGATCTGCTGGAGTACTTCCGCGCGCCCGGGGCGGCGCGGGCCGCGGAGGCTGCGGCGCCGCTACCGGGGCTGACTCCGCCGCGGCCGGGCGAGGTTCGCGGTCTGGATTTGGGTGGGGCGACACTGCCGGCGCGCGAACGAACCGTCTGATTCTCAAACCGCCGATGGCGGCGGCATGCCAGCCCCGGGCCGTCGGCCGGCTTTCACAAGCGTGAGCGCACCTCAGCCAGGCGCTGCCGGCTTTCCTCGTCATGTGGGTTCAACGAGATCGTCCGCTCGTATGCCACCGCGGCTTCCCGATACTGCCCGGTTTGCTCCAGTGCGTAGCCCAACAAGTAATACGTCTCAGCGTGCAGCGGATTGAGGTCCACCGCCGCGCGCAGGTGCAGGATCGCCTCCGCCGGGCGGTTCCGGAGTAGCAACGCCGTGGCCAGGTTGTACCGCGCGCCCCAGTACCCGGGATTCAGGTTCACGGCCAGGGCGTAGGCTCCAATGGCCTCGTCCAGCCGGTCGTTCATTGTCAGAGCCAACCCCAGGTTGTACTGGGCCTTCGCGTAAGCGGGGTACAGCCGGGCGGCCTCACGCGCGTGTTCCAAGGATTCCGCCAGCCGTCCCTGCTCGCCCAGCTCAATCGAGAGCTCCATGTGTGCGATGCCCGCGTTTGGCGCAAACTGGAGGATCCGCCGACACAGTGCCTCCGTGTCGCGCCAATGCACCAGGTAGCGCCGAACACCCACCGCTTCTGCCCCCGCCAACATCAGCGCGAGTACTGCCACGTTCGCTATGGCCCAGCGGTTCGCTCCCGCTTTTTGTAGCACGTGGCTCAACCCCGCCGCCAGCAACATCAACAAGCCGACGGCCGGAAAATACACGTACTTGTCGGCCGCAATCGCGTTCGTGAAGCCGATGATGCCCATGGTCGGCAGGATGGCGACGAAAAAAATCAGCCAGCACACTAGCGGTCCGCGCGTCCAGCGCAGCGACACCAGCAGCGCCAGCATCAGAACCACCGTTCCGACAACGCCCGCCAGGACCGCCGGCTGCGCGAGGGTCAGGGGCTCGGGCACGGGATAATGCGAGGTGAGGTTCGCCGGCCATAGGATTTTGCCCAGATAGAACACGATGTTGTGCGCCACTACTAGCAGCACGCGCGTCCACGAACTCTCGGTCGGTAGAACGGCCGCCGAAGTCCGGGCCTGCGAGACGTATGTGATAATTGCGGACGCTCCCGCGATGGCCAGAAGCGGCGCCTTTTCGAGTATTGCCTTGCGCAGACTTATGCGTGCCGCGACGGCCTCGCCACGGGGCGTTCTTCCGGGCCGGGGCGCAGACGTTGGACCAGCAGGTCCAATGCGTCGCAGCGGCCAGACGTCCATCAACAGCAGCATCAGCGGCAGTCCGATGACAGTCGGTTTGGCCATCAACCCCAGTACGTACAGCACGAGCAGCGCGGCGTACGACGTGCCGTGCGGCCGTCGCGTGTAGCGCACATATACCACCATCGCGCCCAGCGCAAACAGGGTGCTGAGCGTGCTCTTGCGTTCGCTCAGCCAGGGAATCGGTTCCACCGTGAGCGGGTGAACGCCGAACAGCAATGCCGCCACGGCCGCGGCCCATGCGTTTTCGAACAGCAAGTAGAGCAGAATCAGCAGCAAGCCCGTGTTGGCCAGGTGCAGTGCGAGATTCGTGGCTTGAAACGGGGTGCGATTAGCCTCGCTGCCTCCCGCCGCCACGTTGAGCATCAGCGAGATCATCGTGAGCGGCTGATAGTACCCCTCGACCGTCGAAGGCGCGAGCACCTCGGACAGGAAGCGCCAGGCCGAGTTCCAGCTCGGGTTGCGAACCAGCAGATTGTCCCGCAGGTACTGCGTGTCATCGAACGCCAGAGCCTGGCAGCGCAATGCGGGCCAATGCGTCCAGGCCACGCCCGCCAGCACAATCATCAGCAGTACCGCAACCTGGAGCCGCTCCCGCGTGCGCGGCTGTGCCACCCCAGCCTCAGGCAGCGCCGCCGGGCGGTCCGTACGAGCACGCGACATCTCCCTCCTGCGCGTCATGCGGTTTCACCCTCTCACCTGCGCCAGCGTGGCGCATTGGTCTCCCGTAGAACCGGTGCACGTGCCGGCC
Organism: Phycisphaerae bacterium; assembly: GCA_012515775.1. Lineage (GTDB taxonomy): Bacteria > Planctomycetota > Phycisphaerae > UBA1845 > Fen-1342 > JAAYXS01. Next base: position 2,645 of record JAAYXS010000544.1, on the reverse strand, counting down.
GCCGCTGCCGCCGTCGCCGTTCAATGTACCCTGCCGGAGCTGTTCGCCAAAGCCAATTTCTTACGGGACCGGCCGCAGGTCCGGGGACGCCCTTGGCGCTTATCGTGCAATCTGGCATACTTTGGGGTTCGTCGGAAGCCAGGCCCGTAAGCGACGGGGTTGGCAAGCGTTTTGATTTCACCGCGGCCGGCCGGCCCGTTCAGGCGGGGCCGTCGGTTGCCCTGAAGAATAGGTGCGTAAGCTATGCATTACCCGCACAGAATCAGCAAGATTAAGCGTAAGCGCAAATGCGGTTTCCTGGTCCGGATGCGCACCAAGAAAGGGCGCAAGCTCATCAACCGCCGGCGCCGCATGGGGCGCTCGATCGACGTCGCCTGATTTTGCAAACGGGGCGCCGTGCGCGGGTGCATGCCCATGCGCATGAATTCCGGCGCCTGCTCGCGTTTTGAGTTTTTCGGGCTTGCGATCGCGTCGCGCGCGACCGTGAGGGCTTTCTGTCGCCGTCGCACCGTTACGAAGACCCTGGCGAAAGAGGCCGCTGACCCTCTTCACTTGCCCGCTCCAGTTCGCGTTTACTGACAGCCGATCTTATCGGAAGATGCGCAGCACGCGCGCGCATACGCCCCACGCCGGCGCGCACCGGGTATCGAGCCGTTACGCTTTCGGCTAAGGTTGCAACAAAACGAGCGAAGCTTTTTGCTCTCTAGCAGGATACATGGCGCATGGCGTCTCGATTGAACGCAATCACGACGGTCTTTTCGGCGGCCGGCTTCGTCGCACTCTTGCTCCCCGGCTGCGACCGCAAGCCGGATGCGGGTCAGCCTGCCCAAGACGCGGCATCGCAACACGCCTCCGCTCAGGTGCAGTTCGAAGTCCCCTGCCTCACCAGTTCCGAACGCGCCGCTTTGGGTACGGCGCTCGAAATGAAGCTCACCGGCGCTTACAACGCCGCGTGCGCTGAACCGGAGAGCGTCACCAAGCTGGCGACGCTGGGAGCCATGTATTACGTGCATGGCCACCCGAAAGAAAGTGCTGCCTGCTTCCGCCGCATTACCGAACTAAAGCCCGGCGACCCGCACTACAGCTACTATCTGGGCATGGCTTGGCAGGCGGCCGGACAACCCGCCGAGGCTCTGGCAGCCTACGAAGGGGCGGCCGGGCTCGGGCCGGCTTACGAGCCACGACTGCGCGCCATGGGCGAGGTGTGCATGCCCGCCAGCCCCGGCCGCGCTATCGAGTATTACCAGGCGGCCCTCGACCTTGATCCCAGTGACGTTCTGGCCTGGTGCGGATTAAGCCGGGCACAATTCGCGCACGGCCAGCGCGATGAGGGCCTGCGGAGCATTCTGATCGCCGCCAACCTGGAGCCCTATTACGCCGACGCCCAGCACAGCGCCGCCGAAGCCCTGCGAAACCTGGGCCGGCATGCGGAGGCTGAACAATACGCCCAGATGGCCGGTGTGGGCGGGAACGCGCCACAGCCGAAGGATCCTTTCGGTGAATCGATGCGCCGCGCGGGAATGGAACCGCGTGCGGTGCGCGCCGAGGCCATGCAGCTTACGGAGCGCGGCGATGTTGAACGGGCGCGCGTTGTTCTGGAGCGAGCCCGCTCCCTGCCCGGAGGCGCCGTCGCCGCTACTGAAGCGCTTGGGGCTGTTGCGGCCGCGGAGAAGAAATGGGAGGTGGCGGCCAGTTTGTTTTCCGAAGTACTGGCCGCGGACCCTCAGGCTTACAGCGCCAAATCCAGCCTCGGCGAAATGCTGATTCAGCAAGGAAACCTGAGCGAGGCCGAGCGCTGGCTGCGCGAGGCGTTAATGGAACATCCGGAGCATGCGGCGACCGCCAAAAGGTTTGCGGCCCTGATGAGCCAGCTCAAAAAGCCGCACGAGACGTTGGCGGTGATGCAGGCCGCCGTGGCCGCACGCCCCTTTGATCCCGTGCGGCGCAGCGTGTTGGCCCAGCACTACGCCGTCGCGGGGCGGACGGACGCCGCTCTGGCCGAACTGCGGGCGGCTCTGGACTTGCAGCCGGACTATTTCCCAGGACGGCAGCAACTGGCGCTGTTGCTTGTGGGGGAGCGCCAATACGCCGCAGCGAAAGCGGAATTCGAGCGCACGCTGCAAACCAACCCGCGCTACGAAGAGGCGTATTTGTACCTTTCAACAATCGTTATTCAGGCCGACAAGGACCTGCGCGGCGGTGAGAGGATATTGCGCGACGGGCTGAAGCACGTGCCCAACTCGCACAGCCTGGCGAACAGCTTGGCGTGGGTCTTGGCGACGGCTTCCGATCCGGCGCAGCGCAAGCCGGAAGAGGCCGTTCAACTCGCGGAGCGCGCCGTCGCCGCGACCGGCCACACGCAACACTCCTACCTGGACACACTCGGCGCCGCCTACGCCGCAGCGGGGCGCTTCGCAGACGCCGCCCGCCTCGCGCGGCAAGCAATCGAAGCCGCCAGCCGCGTCAACGCCCCGGAGCTCGAGCAATACCGCACGCGGCTGGGGCTGTACGAGCAAGACCAGCCGTTCCGCACGCCGGAATAGAAGTTTCAATCCACGCCCGCGCGCGGCGGGCGACTGCTGCCGGAGCATTGGCAGCGGCGTTTCCCGGCGGTTTCAATCCACGCCCGCGCGCGGCGGGCGACG
>JAAYXS010000543.1 GCA_012515775.1 Phycisphaerae bacterium | reverse complement strand
GGATCAGGACGGCGATGTGGACTTGGCGGATCTGAGCATGGTCCAACAGCTTGTCGGACCTTAGCCCAGACCCGCCCGCAGCGCATGCCGTCTCGCGCAGGGCTTTGTTAACGCCCGCGCTAACCTTGATCGTTTTCAGAACCGGCTTTGGCCGTTTCAGCGCCGCCTCGAACTCTCACCACCGGCGCTGGCCAACGACATTCGCCCGCTGACACTACTTAGTTCACCGCATTGAGCGCTTTACCGCTCTTCTTGAACTCGCGCACGATCCGCACGGTCTCCTCGGCCACCGCCGCCTGGGCCTGGTCGGTCGAAGCGCCAATGTGGTGCGTGCCGTACAGGTTTGGCACGTCCACCAGCGGCGAAGTGATTTCCTTCGCGTCCGCGGCCGGCTCGTTGTCGTACACGTCCACCGCCGCCGCCTTCAGATGCCCGCTCTTGAGCGCGGCGATCAAAGCCGGCTCATCCACTACCGACGCGCGGCTGGTATTGATGATCATCGCGCCCTTCTTCATGGTCGCGATCCGTTCGGCATTGACCAGGTGCTTGGTGTCGCCCGTGCCGGGAACGTGAAGGGTGATGATGTCCGACTGCTTGAACAGCTCGTCCAAGCTGGCCCGCTTGCAGTGCGGATCGTCCGCGGGCTTGATATCCGGAATCACGTCGTAGTACAGCACGTTCATTTCGAACGCCAGGGCGCGCTTGGCCACGGCGCTGCCGATCCGCCCGACGCCGACGATGCCCAGCGTGCGACCCTTCAGTCCGGCCGCCTTGCTGTATTCCTTCTTGTTCCACTTGTGCGCCCGCGCGTCGGCGACGTTGTCCGCGATTCGCCGGTCCATGTTGAGCATGTGCCCCATGACCAGTTCGGCGACCGCAATTGCGTTCATGCCCGGGCAATTGGCAACCTTGATCCCCTTCTTCGTCGCGTACGGCACGTCAATCGTATCGACGCCCGAACCGGCCCGAATCACCAGCTTCAGCGATTTGCCGGCGTCGAACTGCGGCGCCTGCACCTTGGTCGAGCGAACGATCAGGATGGCCGGATCGAACTCCGCGATGCGCTTGGTGAGCGTCTCGTCCTTCAATTCCGGCTCGCACACCACGCCATCGGTGATTTCCTTCAACTGTTGAATGCCGAACGCCTCGAACTTGTCCGCGATCAAAATCTTCATAAGTCTGGCTCCTGTATCAACTTACGCGAAGGACGCTTGCGTCTGCCGGTGTTCCTCACCGCCGCTTGAATTACGAGTAAGCAAGCTGCGTGCCCAAGCGGACGGCAGGTGTCCGAGGCGCGTAGTCGCGAATGAGGCCGCTTCGCACGGGGAGGGCGATTATAAGGGAAAGTCAGGAAAGTTCCGCGATAGACGTCAAAGCCTACCAAAGCTCATCACGACGGACGACCCGGAGGGTCTGATTGACCCGCATTTGTCGTGGCTGGTAGGTCACGGCAATCCAAACTGCTGTCGCCGGAGGACGGCGGTCGCGCTAGCTTGACGCGAAGGAATTCCCAGACCGCCGGCAGCACTGAGATGATTATGATCGCGATGACGACGAAGCCGAAATTGTCTTTGATCAGCCGGAGGCTCCCGAAGAGCCTGCCCCCGAAAACGAAAATCGCCACCCACGCCACCCCGCCCACGACGTTATAAACGATGAAGCGGTGATAGGTCATCGCGCCGATGCCGGCCACGAATGGAGCGAACGTTCGCACGATCGGCACGAACCGGGCAATGATGATGGTTTTCCCGCCGTAGCGTTCAAAGAAACTGTGTGTGCGGTCCAGGTGGGCGCGCTTTATCCACCCCTTTTTGATCATCAAAGTACCGAACGCCTTGCCGATCCAGTAGTTGCACGTGTCGCCCAAAATCGCCGCCGCCGAGAGCAGCGCGAACAGCAGCCATTCGTTCATCAAGCCGCGGGCGGACAGCGAGCCGGCCACGAACAGCAACGAGTCCCCGGGCAGGAAGGGCGTGAAGACGATGCCGGTTTCGAGAAAGATTATCGCAAACAGCAGCCCGTATATCCACGACCCGTAGTTGCCTACGAGGTCACCGAGGTGCTGGTCGAGGTGGATCAGCGCGTCATAAGCGCCCTGCAAAAACTCCACTCAATACTCCTGGGCGGCGCCCCTGGCGGGCCATGCCCCAGTCGGAAATGCGTGGGTTTTAGGCGGGCGTTACGGCGACCCAGCGGCTTACGCTCTGCAGATCGCGGAGAACGTCCGCCGAACCGTGGAGCGTATAGGAGCTGCCCGGCGTGAGCTGCACGGGGACCCGCGATTTCATGCGATGTTCCCACATCCGGCCGCCACGGCGCGACTTGCGGAGCGAGGGCCGGTGCTGCTTGCGCCAGCGGCTCTGGCGTACCGCGCGGGGGTCCTTGCTGCAAACGCGGGTAAGCGTTTTGCGGGCCGCCTCCGAGCGAGGCGTCGCCGTTATCTCGACACGAATCTTGGTACCGGGCGCGATGTCCATCCAGCAACTCCGTCAAGCCTTAGGGAAATGGAATAGTCTACCACGCTTGGCCGAGGCGCTCAAGGCCCAGGCGTTTTCGGGTGCCATGCCCAAGCCCCGCGACAGCGGGGCGCGGGCATGCCGTCACCAGTTGCCGCCGCGTCTGACGCCGTTGCTCGGTCTATTTTCGCCACCGATCGCCCGGCATCCGACCCCGATTACCCAGGGGCATGCCCGCGCCGCTACGCGGCTTGGGCATGGCACCCGCCTCCGGTCACTCCTGCTCTCCCGCTCGCCTCTTCACCCCTTCCCACTTTCCTCACCTTCCCACCTTCGCACTCGTCGCGCCCAAGCTTCCGCGGCCTGATTAGCGCAGCAGTTTGACGACGAGGTTGGCGGCGATCGCGACCAACGGCCCGAAAGATGCCAGGCAGCCGGCCGCTACGCCGATCCAGATGCGCAGGCCGCCGTACCAGTTGCCCGGAATGTCGCGCATGCGCTTGCGCGTCAAGCGGGCGACGACCAGGGCGACGATGCCTGTTACAAACCCGCCCAGCCAGCCGAGGATCATGAGCACGCTGCCGATCATCATCCAGCGCGGAATGGCCTTGACCCGCTCTTGTGGCGGCAGGGATTCCAGATTCAAGCCGCTGGCTGCGACCTGCACGACTACCCCGAAGACGATTGCCGCCAGAACCACAACCAGCGCCAGCAAGCCGAGGATGAAGGTCGCGTTCGCCCCGGGTGCCAGTCGGCGCGGGCCGAGGTCGAGACCTGAATCGGCGGGTTCGGTGGGCGCCCGGGCGATGGTGGCAACGCCGCGCGACTCGATCCCCTCAGGCCGCACTGGCCCAGTGTGCCCGCTTCCCGACGGCTCCGGTTGCTCGGGCGCGCGAATGGCCGAATGGCCCGCGACTCGGGCGCCTGCGGTCACCGTGCGAACGCCAGCGGCCGCCGCCGCAATGGTGCTGGCGCCCGCGGTCGCAGCAATCGTGCCGGCGCCCGCTGCCTCCGCCGGCGCGCGGGCGGCCGTGGCCGCTGCGCCGCGTGCGGCGATGGCCGGCGCGCTCGTCTCGAGTTCAACCGGCATGCGAACCTGCAAACCATCCAGTCCGGCCTGCGATTGCATCTCGGACGTGAGCCGATCGGCGACGATCTTGCCGTCGCGCATTTGCACAATGCGCCGCGCTTGAACGGCCACTTCGTGCTCGTGCGTCACCAGCACGATGGTTACGCCTTGCCGGTTCAACTCGCGGAAGATTTCCATGATCTGCTGGCCGGTGCGCGAATCGAGGTTGCCCGTCGGTTCGTCCGCCAGCAGCAAGGGCGGGTCGTTCACGATCGCGCGGGCGATGGCCACACGCTGCCGCTCGCCGCCGGAGAGCTCGTTGGAGTGGTGATGGGCCCGATGCGCCAGCCCGACGCGCTCCAGGGCCCGCAGGGCAGGCCCATGCGTGTTGGCGCGACGCGCGTAGAACAGCGGAACGGCAACGTTGTCGAGCGCGGTGATGCGGTTGATCAGGTTGAAGGTTTGAAAAACGAAGCCGATCTGGCGGTTGCGCATGTTGGCGAGCTGCCGGTCGGACAAGTCGCTGAAATCGCGCCCGTCGAACAGGAAGCGCCCGGAGGTCGGGCGGTCGAGCCCGCCGATCAGGTGCATGATGGTGCTCTTGCCGCTGCCGGAGGCGCCGGTGATGGCGACGAACTCGCCGCGCTCGATGGTCAGGTCTACGCCGTCCAGGGCGCGGACCACCGAGTCGCCCATGCGGTAGAGCTTAGTCAGACCCTTTACTTCGATCAGCGCCAACTTCGCGACTCCGCCGCTTACGACTCGGCCTTCTCCGTGCTCGCCGGCAACTTCGTGAAGACTCTCTGGCCCACCTCGATCTTCTCGCCGTCCAGAACTTCGAGGATCTGCGCGTGCTGGCCGTCTATGATGCCGACGCGGCAGGGGATGAACTTCTTGCCCCACTGTTCGTTCGAGCCCGGCTCCGGGGGTTGCTCAACGTAAACGCCGCGCTGGTCGATTTGGTTCGGGTGGCTCTTAACGGCCTCGGCCGGCACCAGAAGCGCGTCCTTGGCGCTCTGGACGGTGAACTCGACCTGCGCCTGGGCGCCCAGCGGCAGCTTGTGTGCGTTCGGGTCCGTGATGGCCACGTGGACGTCATATTGAATTACGGCCGAGCCCGCGTTCAGCTTGCCCTGCGGCTCGACGCGCTCGATGACCCCGGTGAAGCTCTCTTCCGGGAAGGCGTCGACCGTGAGTTTGACGGTTCCGGAGCGGCGTTCCAGCTCCATGGCGGTAGCGGCCGCCGCTTCCTTGAGGCCGGGCATTTCGGGCAGAGCGTCGATGGGCGAGATCTTCAGCACACTGCCGTAGTCGGATTCGTCCAGGCGCGCCACCACCTTCTTGCGCGACACTTCCGCGAGGTACATGACCGGGGTGCCGCCGGTAAGCGTGTTCATGCCGCCCTGAATGACCTCGCTCATTTTCACGCGGACTTCGGTGACGATTGCGTCGTACTGGGCAATCAGCGTGGTTTCATCGAGCCGTTGTTTTGCATCGCCGAACGAACTCTCCGCCACGCGCAGGGCGGCCTCCTGCAGCTTGACCGCCTCTTCCGCTTCCTTCAGCGCGGCGTACGCGATCGTGAGGCGCGCTTCGGCCGCCTTTTTCAGCGCCAGATTCACCGTGTGCCGGCCGCGCATGGTGATCAAACCCTGGCTGGTCTCAACCCTGTTTTCGTGGTTGATTTCGGCGTGCCTGAGATCCTCGGCGCTGACTTCCACCTCGGCCACCAGGCGCTCGACCTCGGCTTCGGCGGTAATGATATTGGCCTCGGCTTTACTGACGCCCACCTTGGCCTGCTCGAGCATCGCCTTGGCGCGATCGACGTCTGCCTTGGCGGCATCGTAACGCCGCTGCTCGTCGTCCTTTTTGAGCACCAGGAGCTTGTCCCCCTTGTGGACGAAGGTCCCTTCCGTGACGGGAACTTCGATCACCTCGCCCGAGGCTTTGGCTTTGACCTCGATGCGCAGGTTGGGCTCGATCAGACCCGCGGCCGTAACCGGCACGCTGATGTCACCACGCGTGACCGTCCCGAATTTGGGCTGAAACCAGACCGGCGTGTAGCGAATCTTCGTGCGAACAACGTACCAGACGCCGCCGATCAAGGCGGCCAGACCCAAGACGATCAGCCATTTCTTCATGCTTGTGGTCCTGCCTTGAGTGAACCGCAGGCGTAAAACCTTGTAGGACCGCAGGCGCAAAACCTTGCAGGACCGGTTCGAAACCGGTCCTACAGTGCACACGCTTGTGGCACACTTAGCGACACCGGCACCCGCCCGGCGCAATCACCGGCGGGACGCCTGTGCCACTTCGGCGCGAGCCCCACTACACCCTGGGCTCGTATGGCTCGTACGGCAGGCCGAACGCCTCGGCGACGGCCTGGTTGGTGATCTTACCGTAAGCCATGTTGACGCCCGCCGCCAGTCCGGGGTCGGCCGCGATGGCTCTATCAAACCCGCGTTGGGCGAGCTTGACAAGGTAGGAAATTGTCGCGTTCGTGAGGCCGATGGTGCTGGTGCGTCCGACCGCGCCGGGCATGTTGGCGACGCCGTAGTGCAGCACGCCGTCCACGACGTAAGTGGGGTTCTCATGAGTGGTGGGCTTGGTGGTCTCGCAACAACCGCCCTGGTCCACGCCGACGTCGACAATCACCGAGCCGGGCTTCATCAGCTTGAGGTACTCGCGCGGCACCAGCGTCGGGCAGCGCGCCCCGGGAATCAGCACGGCCCCGATGACCAGGTCAGCCCGCTCAAGATGATTGCGAATCGCCGCCGGCGTGCTGTAAACCGTGCGCACGTTGGCCGGCAGAACCTCCGCCAGGTAACGCAAACGGTACAGGTCGATGTCCATCATCACGACGTTGGCGCCTAGCCCCGCGGCCATACGCGCGGCGCACGTCCCCACGATGCCGCCGCCCAACACAAGCACGTTCGCCGGCTCGACTCCCGGAATTCCGCCCAGCAGGATGCCGCGACCCTGCATCGGTTTTTCCAGATACTTGGCCCCTTCCTGAATGCTCATCTTGCCGGCCACTTCGCTCATGGGCGCCAGCAGTGGCAGGCGTCCTTCGCGATCCACGACCGTCTCATACGCGATCGCCACGCAGTCAGAATCGCGCACGCCTTCGGTCAGCTCCCGATTGGCCGCGAAGTGAAAATATGTGAAAACCACCTGCCGCGGGCGGATCTTCTTGACCTCCTGCGGCAGCGGCTCCTTGACCTTGCAGATCAAATCGGCCTGCTGCCAGATTTCATCGGCGGTCTCCACGATATCAGCGCCAAGGGCCTGATAATCCTCGTCCGCAAATCCCGAATTGACCCCGGCTGCCTTCTGAACCAGGACGGTGTGCCCGGCGCGGCGCAGTTCTTCAACGCCAGCCGGTGCCACTGCGACTCGGTACTCTTGCGGTTTTATTTCTGTCGGGACGCCGATGATCATTCCGGAAAACTCCTGAGTCGGGGCGCTTTGGTCGATATACCCGCCGGATTGCCCCTGGGCGCCGGCTGGGGTCAGTGAGACTAAGCTTGCCAAGCCCCCTCTGCAAGCTGAATGCCAGCCCGGCGCCGCCCAAACGGCCGCCGCTGCTTGCGCGCAACGCACTGGTGCTCGCTG
>JAAYXS010000542.1 GCA_012515775.1 Phycisphaerae bacterium | reverse complement strand
CGGGCCCACGGTAGTGTATGTGACGCTGCAGCGGACGGCGGAAGAGGTCGCGCAGGCCCTCTGCAAGCGCGGCTTTGCCGCCCAGGCCTACCATGCCGGGCTGGACACCGAGGTGCGCAACAGCGTGCAGGACGAGTTTATGGCCTCGGACCGGCTGATCGTGGTGGCGACCATCGCGTTCGGCATGGGCGTGGACAAGGCGAACATACGTTATGTCTATCACTACAACCTGCCTAAGAGCCTGGAAAGCTACATGCAGGAGGTGGGGCGGGCCGGCCGGGATGGTCAGCCCGCGATTTGCGAGTTGTTAGCCTGCGCGGACGACGTCGTCACGCTCGAGAACTTTTCATACGGCGATACGCCGACCCCGGGCGCGGTGGCGGCGCTGCTCGATGAGATTCTGGATCAGGACGAGCGGTTCGACGTGTCGGTGGCCGACCTGTCGTACCGGCACGACATGCGTCCGCTGGTCGTGGAAACGCTGCTGACGTACCTGGAGCTGGAGGGCGTGCAGCACGCGACCGGCCCGTTTTATACGGAATTCAAGTTCGCGCCGCGGCGGCCGTCGCAGGACATCCTGCGCGATTTCGATGCCGAGCGGGCCGCGTTTCTGCGGGCCGTTTTCCAGCAGGCGCGCCAGGGCCGCACATGGTTCACACTGGACGTCGAGGCCGCCAGCCAAGCGCTGGGCCAGCCGCGCGAGCGCATCGTCAAGGCGCTGGGGTACCTGGAGGAGAAAGGCGACCTGCTTTTGCAACTCGCTGGAGTGCGTCAGGGTTACCGGCGCGAACCGAAGTCGATTGACCGCCAGGCGCTAAGCGCGACGCTGAGCGCCCGCTTCGTTCGCCGCGAGGAGCACGACATCGCGCGCATCCGTAGTGTCGTGAGGTGGGCCGAGCAGCCTGGTTGTCTGACGGCCCGTCTGCTGCGGTATTTTGGCGAAACCCGGCAGGATTGCGGCCATTGCTCGCGCTGTGAGGAAGAGGCACATCGTGGGACCGGTTCGCAACCAGCCGGTGCCGGTGCTCAAGCGGTCAGCCTGCCTGCCACGCGCCGCGCGCCGTTGGGCGAAAGGGAGGCCGCGCGGCTGCGCAAGCTGCGCGCCGAAAAGCACGCTGCCCTGGCCACGCCGCGGCAACTGGCCCGCTTCCTGTGCGGCCTGTCCTCGCCGGCTACCACGCGCGCCAAGCTGCGCAAGCACGCCGATTTCGGCCTGTTGGAGTCAACGCCGTTTGCGGAAGTGCTGGCGTTCGTCGAGCACTACGCGAGGTAGCTGAGCGGCCCGACTGTCGGATTATGGTGCCGGGCCGCGCTTCGCGCGTTACAATGCGCCACGAGACGGCAGCCGCTTGTTACCGCGCGGGAGGCGCGTATGGCCAAAGCCCATGTTGACCCGACTGAACTGCGGCGTTTCGCCCGCGATCTGACCAAATTCAGCCAGGAACTTCGGACGCTGATGGGCGGCCTGAACGCCAGTCTGCGCAACCTGGAGAAGACCTGGCGCGACCAGGAGCAGCGTAAGTTCACCGAAGAATTCGAGCAGACCATGAAAACGCTGGGCCGCTTTCTGGAGTCCACCGAGCGGCATGTCTCCTTTCTCCAGCAGCGCGCCGGGCACATTGAGGAGTACTTGCAGCAGCGAT
>JAAYXS010000541.1 GCA_012515775.1 Phycisphaerae bacterium | reverse complement strand
GGGGGAAAGGGCCGGGCAATCCACACCGAAAGCGCGTGCTCGCAGTTCGGCAAACGCGACAAGTCTGCGAAAACTCGGTCGGCAGCGCCAGCCGTGGCCTCGCCACACTGAAGCTCAACCGTGGTCCTGCTTTGCCCCCCTGTAGTGGCTGTGAAGGGCCTCACCCAGCGGCGGCAATCGCTGTCCACCTCCCTGGTCAAAATCAACGGCCGCTGCGCCGGCAGGCAGGCGGCGGCGACCGCGGCCAGAATCGCGCCCGCGGCGATTGTCGTCGTCGGCCAGGGTTCGTTCCGGCGTCGCCCGGCCCATACCGCCAGAGCCACCGCGAGTGAGTAGACTGCCGCCGTAAGCAAGAGGCTGCCCAGAACAGTTTCGGGTTCAACAGTGCTGGTAAGCACGGCCAGGCGCACCGCAGTCGCCCCGGCAATGGCTGCTACAGCTACTTTGCGATCATTTCGGAACACTGATTTTGCGATTCCTTCCGCGCTCCAGGGCCGGCCGCCGGTTGGGCATCCAACGCCGCGCACTGTGATGGGTCTGCTTCGTGCAGATTCGAAGCCCAGGGCTGGGCAACCGTGGCGTGCTCGCCGGCGGCCAGCGACTCGAACAGGCGGACATAGCCCTGGTAGGCGTACCGGCGGTCGAGACGGCGCGCCAAATCGGGCGGTATCGGCGGTGGCGCAGCGCATTCGCTGACGGCCAGCATGGCCGCGGACAGATTTTCGACAAACTGCGGCTGCTCTTTTGCCAGAAGCCTGGCGAATGACTCAGCGCCGTCTATGTCGAGTATGGACGCATACGGCGGCGGCACCAGCCGGCCGCGTTGCGGGTCGACCAAGTCCGCGGACGCGCCGACTTCGGTCGCCACGATCGGCAGTCGGGCATAGAGCGCTTCGGCCAGCGACAGACTCCAGCCTTCGACGAAGGATGGCAGGACGAATGCGTCGCACAGCATGTACAGTTGCTGCGGATCCGGCCGGTGTCCCAGCCACAGTATCGCGTCGGCCACGCCAAGCCGCTCGGCCTGTTCACGAACGCTTTTGGCGTACGCCTCGTCCATGGTGGGGCCCAGCAGTGCCAGCTTCAGATGCGGGTTATGCTGCCGCGCCCGTTGCAGTGCCGCGACCAGCAGGCCCTGAGCCTTGGGCGGGTAGATCGAGGCGACGTTCAGGAACACGAAATCCTGGTCAGCCAGGCCCAGCGCCCGTCGCTGGGCGGCGCGGTCAGTGGCCGCGCGGGCCGCGTCAAGCTTCTCAAGGTCGATTCCGTTCGGAATAACCAGCATGCGTTGCGGCGACAGGCCCAGACTGGCTTGTGCATAATAAGCGGCGGCTTTGGAGACGCAGACGTACGCGGTGGTGGCGGGATCGGCGCGGCGGTACGCGGCGCGCATGTTTGCGTCTAGCCCGACGTAGGCGCTATGGACCGTCTGCACGAAGGGGCGGCCGGCCTCAGCGACCAGCTCGACGCCGAACAGCGAGTGGTGCGCATTAACGAGATCCCAGTCACGCAGCAAGTCGTGATACGCCTGTGCCCGGCCCAGTTGCGGCAGATGGAGTATTGGCAGACCGGCGCGCCGCGCTTCAAAAGCTGCGGTCCCCTGGCGACCCAACACCAGCAGACCCACTGCCATCTGTGCGGCGCTCAGCGTCGCGGCCAGGTCGAGCATCACTTGCTCTAACCCGCCCTGTTCGAAATGCTCTACTTGCAGCAGTACCCGCAAGGGCCGGCGGCCGCTATGCGATTCCGGTTTTGGCAACGCTGGAGCTTTGCGCTCCCGCTCTGTACGCGGTTCTCGGCTCGCGTGCGGTAAGGTGCGCGCCAGTGGCCGATCAAAGGGCAAACGCTGGCGGAGCTGGCGCAGTGCGTGCATGCAACGCCTGCCAACGCGCTCGCGCCAACTGCCGCGCGGGAAGACGAAAAATCGCAGCCGGTACAGCGTCTGCAGCAGCCGCCAGCCGGTGCTGTTGTAGATGCTGGCCAATTCCGCCGAAACGCGGTTCAGCTCCGCGCAGACGGCCAGGCCGGCCTGCTCGGCGCGGCGCAGGCGCTCATCGTCAGAGAGCTTCGCGCTGCCTGCGGCCAGCCCGGCACGCTCCAAGAACGCCGCGGCCGCGCCGCCATCACACTGCTCCGCGCTAAGCTGCTGGTAATCGCGCCAGATGCTCTGCGCCTGGCGCCAGCTCGCGTCTAGAGCCTCGTTCACCCGCACAAATTCGATCGCTTGCGCGGCCGATTCGCGCGCCGCGGCCGGCGGAAGCACGGGGCGATTCGTCCGGTTTCGCAACGTGCGCCCGCGTTCGAGCAGTTCAAAGAATCGCTCGGCCATTGCCCGCAGTGTGAAGTGTGCCTCGATGCGCTGCCGCGCATTGCGCCCCAAGGTATGACGCCGGCGCTCGTCCTGTATCAGCTCCTCCAGAACCGCGGCATAAGCCGCCGCTTCTTCGGCCTCGCCGCGCTTCGGGAGCAGCACTCCGCATTCCGGCGTGACCAGTTCGCGCTGCCCGCCGACGTCGGCCCCGACTACCGCCAATCCGCAGGCCATTGCCTCGTAGATCGTCAGAGCGATGCCTTCCCATAGTGAAGGCAGGAAGAAGATGTCCGCCGCCGCCAGAAGCTCGCGCAGCCGCTCGGCCGGGACCTCGCCCAACAGCCGCACACGCTCCGTCAACCCGTGTTGCCGAATGAACTGTTCTACCCAGTCGCGCTCGGCGCCGTCGCCGGCCAGCAGCGCCCGGAAAGGCTGCTTGCGGGTCGCCAGTTTGTGCAATGTCGCTGCCAGCACGCGCGGCTGCTTCTCGGCATCCAGCCGCCCGGCAAACAGCACGCATACCTCGTCCGGCGCAAGGCCCAGCTCGCGCCGCACACGTTCCCGCGTCCGCGGACATGGCCGCCAGAGCTCCGGATCGATGTTCAAATAAAGCACTTCAATCCGCGCCGCGTCGCCGCCGCGCTGGACGATATAGCGCTTGAGATGCTCCGAAGTGACCAGCGTCAAATCGACGTAGTCCTGGTAGCCGGCCGCGTACCGCGCGTAGCCGCCGTTCTTCCAGTGCGGCGCCTCCGAGTGGCATAGGTCGAGATAGACCGGCTCCGGACACGTGGAACGCAGGTACGGCAGCAGCAGGTAGCCGAGCTCACTGCCACTGGTCAGCACGAACTGCGGTTGCCGTGAGGCGATCAGATAGTGCAGGAACGCCGGATAGGCGGGCAAGCGCCGGAACTTCGGCAGCACGAGGACGTCCGGCGTGAAGCGGGTGAACTCGCCCGTCCACCTGGGGTCGGCGCCGTGCAAGGCCGCAACGGTTACTTCCCAGCCGCGCTGCGCCAGTTGCTTCAGCAGTTCCAACGCGGCTCGTTCGGCCCCGCCCAGCGATAGGCGCGGAATGATCATCAGCAGGCGCGGGGCGCTGGGCGCCAGCCGATTCAGGCCGATGGGGGCAGGGGCTAAGCTCTCGAACGGCTCAGGTGCGCGCCGGGCGCCTTCGGGAAGGCCTTTTTTTAGAGAGTACCAACGTTTGGGTGGCGCACCCGGCATCGCGCCCGGCGGGCCAGCACTTGGCGCTGGCATGCCCGCGCTTGGCGCTTGGGCATGGCACCCGGCACCGGGTGGGACCGCACTTGGCGCCGGCATGCCCGCGCTTGGCGCTTGGGCATGGCACCCGCCGCACTCGGGATGCGTTTCGAAGAACCAGTAGAGCTCTTCAAGCGCGGTGGGTTCGATCTCCGCCCCCTCGTCGAGCTGCCACACGTATGCACTGCGGGCCGTGGCAGAAATCGCAGCGCGTGCCCCCGTTCCGCTGCCTTGGGGCATGTCTATAACACGAACGCGCGGATCGCGCTGGCGGTATTGGTCGAGAATAATCTGGGCGCCAGGGTCCGGGGCGCGCTCCAGGATGAGCAGCCACTCCCACGCCTGAAAACTCTGGCGAAAGAGCGAAGCCGCGGTTCTTTGAAGTTCATCGCCCGCCTGTCGAACGGCCGTGACGATCGACACCGCCGGCGGCGCCGCCAAATCCGCGGGCGCATAGCCGAAGTGCGGCACGCCCTGTGACCCGTGCGAGTCGTGGAGCGAACCGGCTGAAGCTGTGCCGGCCTCAGATGACATCCGCGAACCCACGCTTGGTTTTCATGAACCAGGCATAGCCAAGCTGCATGACTATCAGCGAGAGGACCGTGACGATGCCCAGCCAGAGCCACTCCAGTGACTGACCCGGTTCACCCATGAGCGTCACGCGCGCATTTTCGACGACGACTGTCAGCGGGTTCAGCCGCATCACGAACTGCACCTGGGGGTGAGCCTGCAATGCGGGCATGTCCAAAGGGTAGAAGATCGGCGTCAGGAAGATGAGAATTTGAATAATCACGGTGATCGCCTGCCCCACGTCGCGCACGTACACGCCGAGGGATGCCAGGAACCACCCCAACCCCAGGCACAATAGCAGCAGCGGTATAAATGTCAGCGGATAATAGGCCAGTGCAGGCGGCAAACGCTGCTCCAACAGCACTATGCCCGTCAGCAGCACCAGCGAGCTGATGAGCCCTTGCACCAGCGCCGTGAGGAGCGCCACTGCCGGCAGAATTTCGAGCGGGAAGACGACCTTCTTCACATAGTTAGCGTGCGCGACAATCAGCGCCGCACACGCGCTCGCCGTCTCGGCGAAAATGTTGAACAGCAGCAACCCACAGAACAGCTTCAACGCGAAGCGTACCTTTGATTCATCGCCCAACCCCCACCGCGCCTGCAGCACAAAGCCAAACGCGAACGTGTACACCACCAGCATCAGCAGCGGCATCAGCAGCGACCACAACAGGCCCAGCGCGGAGCCGCGGTATCTCAGCAACAGGTTCCGCTTCGTGAGCTGCCCGATAAGCTGCCGGTGCCGCCAGAGCGTGCGCGGAATGAGGTCCGGCCGCAGGTAATACGCCACTGACCGCGATTGATGAACGTAAGTTTGAACCTGCGCGACGCTCACCTCTTCACCGCTCACATACCGTCCAGCTCGGCCCCGCACTTCGCGATCCGCGTTTCCGCGTTTCTGAGAGTGGACGAACAAAGCGCAGACCGCTGCTGAGAGCCCAGTATCCCCGAGCGGCCGTACCACTTCAACCGCCGTACGAACAGCCCTGCTCAGCCGTCCAGTTCGGAAGGTTGCTCCCGCGGCCGCTCGGCAACCACGGCCGATAGAAATTGCCTGTGCGAGGTTCTCCATCGAGCGGGCCGCCTCCAGCGGACAACCTGGCTCGTTATCCGGCGACGGCTGCCTCATTTTCGGTGGATTAAGCCGTGGATTCTAGGTAAACTGCAACCTGTATCGCCGGTTCGAGAAACCGTAGGAGGAAGAAGTTATGACGCGCCTATCGACTGTTGCGGCCTTGTGCAGCGTCTTAGCGGCGCCCGTCCTGGCCGCCCCCTTCGTCGTTCCGATCGATCCTGCCCAATCGACGCTTAACTTCCAGCTCTGTATCAGTGAGTCATGCAGCACGGATTCCTCGCCGGTTGCCGGAACGGCAACCTTGGAACTGGCCAACGTTTCCGACCCGCAGCAGATTTGGCTGCACGACTTCGACTTTCAACTGGTCGAGAATCTACACTGGTACATAAGCTGGAGCTTCCTGGGGAGTTTCACGGCCGACGTGACCGATGTCGCCATCGCCTACGCGTATCCGGGCACGCCGCTTGGGCCGAATCCCATAACCAGCGGGACTTTCAGCTTTACGGGCGTGCCGGTGGAGACCGAGGGCATGCTCACGTACAGCGCCGTCGGCCTGCCCTGCACGGTTTTGCAGGCGGCCGGCCTGCTTTGCAGCGACACGCAAAGCCTGGATCAGGGGACGCAAACGGCCGACACGCTCGGCGGCACGATTACGTCCGCGAGTCGCGTGGTGACGCTGGTGACGAACATCGACATATTGGCGCCGCTGGATCCGGCCTACCCGGAGATGGGCACGCTGCACGTGTCGGGCACGGTGCGCGGCTCGGTGTACGTACCGCCGGCCGCCGGCGATACGAATTGCGACGGCGCGGTCAATGTGTTCGACATAGATCCGTTCGTACTGGCGTTGGTCGACTCCGCCGCATACGCCTCGGCCTTTCCTGCCTGCGAAATCAGCACCGCGGACACTAACGGCGACGGCGAAGTGAACGTGTTTGACATTGATCCATTCGTGCTGCTGCTGACCGGCGGTTGAACCAGCGGCCGCGCAGCATGCCGGTGTTGCGAGAGGCGCGCAAATGGCTGACCGGCCGCGTCGATGACCTGGCCGTGTCGTGTGCGCCCTGGCTTTCAGCGCGGTCGTTGGACCGCGTTGGACCGCTGATCGCCTGGTGCGGTCCGCGGCTGCCCGTGGTGGGCCGGCTAGCGGCGCAGAACATGACGTCCGCGGGCCTGTACTCTGCGCAGATTCACCGCGACTACTTTGCGAATGTCGGGACACACCTGGCCGGCGCGCTACAGGCTCTGCGCTGCGCGGGTCGCTCGCAGCAAGGGCCTCAAAGCGATCTGAAAAGTCTGGCCGAAGGCTGCATCCAATTGGATGACTCCGTTCACACGCTGGCAGAAGCCGCCGGGCGCGGGGCG
>JAAYXS010000540.1 GCA_012515775.1 Phycisphaerae bacterium | reverse complement strand
TCGCGAGGAGCTGTGCGCCGGCATCGCGGCGGCCAAGCAACGCCTGGGGCGGCGGCTGGTCATCCTTGGACATCATTACCAGCAGGACGAGGTGATCCAGTTCGCCGATTTCGTCGGCGACAGCTTGAAGCTCTCGCAGCTTGCCGCGGCGCAGACTGACGCCGAGTACATCGTCTTCTGCGGCGTACATTTCATGGCCGAATCGGCGGATATTCTCACCAGTGAGCGGCAGGCGGTGATCCTGCCGGACCTGGCGGCCGGCTGCAGCATGGCCGACATGGCCCACGTGGATCAGGCGGAGGCGGCATGGGAAGTGCTAGCGCCTTGGGCGGGCGCGGGCATAACACCCATCACGTACGTCAACTCCTCCGCGGCCGTCAAGGCGTTTGTGGGGCGGCACGACGGGGCCTGCTGCACGAGCTCGAATGCGAAAATGGTGCTGGAGTGGGCGATGCACGGGGCGGCCAAGGCAGGCGGCGGGCACAAGGTACTGTTCCTGCCGGATCAGCACCTGGGTCGTAACACCGGCTACGCACTCGGCTGGCCGCTGGAGAGCATGGTCGTCTACGATCCGGAGCTGCCCGAGGGCGGTCTGACGCGCGAGCAAGTACGTGCGGCACGGTTCATCCTGTGGAAGGGGCACTGCTCCGTACACCAGCTTTTCAATACGCAGCAGATTGCCGCGTTTCGGGCGGCGCCCGAGCCGTGGCAGATCATCGTGCATCCGGAGTGCACGTGGGAGGTCTGCCAGCAGGCCGACCTGGTAGGCAGCACGGAGTACATCGTCAGGACGGTGCGCGAGGCCCCGGCGGGTTCCTATTGGGCAGTGGGCACCGAAGTACACCTGGTGAGCCGGCTGGCTAACACGATGCCGGACAAGCAGATTCGCCTGCTGGCCGGCGTTCAATGCCTGTGTTCCACGATGTTCCGAATCGATCTGCCGCATTTGTACTGGGTGCTCGACCGCTTGCTGCACGGGGAGGTCGTCAATCGCATCACGGTGGACAGCGAGACGCGGCGGTGGGCGCGCGTCGCCTTGGACCGCATGCTGGAACTGCGGCCGGAACGTCCGGTATCTGCGAAGTAGCGGCGGTCGTGGAACTAACGGCTGGTTGTGCATGGCATCCGCGCAGGCGATGCGCGAGCCGGGCGCAAAACCGCCATTGTCGCGGGCGTTTGGGGACGGGGGCTAATCAATTGTTCGCAGCCTCCGATAGGTTTGGTGGACACTGCCGGGGCCGCGTGCCCGCGAGCCGCGGACGCCGGGAATGCAGCCGCAAGTGGAGGTCTTTATGTTCTGGGTAGCCTTGGTGAGCATCTTGGCCGCGATCGTACGGGCTTTGCAGACTTTCGGCCCGATGTAGCCGTTCGAGCAAGTTTCTCTTCCGATTAAGCTCTGCACAAACCGCGACCTGCGTTGGGCGAGCCGGCGCAGGTCGTTGTTTGCGCGCGCGGCGCGAACCGGTACTATACTTTAAGAGCATGAGAACCTCGCTAAACATCTCGCTACCGCAAGAAATGAAGGACTGGGTCGACGCCAAGCTCCTGGCGGCACTCCAGAGCGGAGAGCCTGTCCAGATGACGCCAAAATGGTGGGAGGAGCGCCGCAAAGAACTTGCACGGCGGATTAAAGCGCGCAAAGCTAAGGCGTGATCCGCAAGAGCATCATCCGACCCGCCGCGCAAGCCCATTCGATCAACTATTCAGGCTCTGAAACGCCCCGCGACAGCCGTGGTCTCTACGGGGCGAAGAGACGATGTGCAGAAGGCCGCCACCAAACTTTGCGGTTGGCCTCGGTGATGCGCTCTGCGTCCATTTTGACTACGGCGCGGTCGTAGGTCATCAGCCCGTTGACTTCGATTTCCACGTCGGAAGTCTGTGTATAGATTGCGGCGCTCAGGCCGCCGTCGGTCACCAGCGGAACCAGCTTTTCGATGAGGTCGACGTAAGCGTCGGTCAGTTCGGCCGGGGTGGTGAAGCTGCGGTAGCCCCAGCTTTTCTCCGCCAGCCAGGTGTGCTCGCGCAGCGGCAGGCCCAGGCCGCCGAATTCGCCCAGGATGGCCGCGCGGGCCGGCTCCGGCTCGGGGCAGGAGGGGCCGGGATAGACGTGGATGTCGTGCACGTCGCCGATGCGCATGTCGTGCCAGCCGCTGGCGGCGTTCACCAGGCGCGTCGGGTCGCGCTTGCGAACCAGCTCGGCGATGCGGGCCGTGTCGTATTGGCCCCAGCCTTCGTTGAATGGCACCCACATCACGATGCACGGGTGATTGGCCAGCGACTCGATCATGCGTGTGAGTTCGAGCTCGAACTGTGCGGCCGAGGCCGGCGTGCGCTGCATTTCAGGTTTGCCGCCGGTATCGACCATGTCGCCGCTGGGCATGTCCTGCCAGACGAGCAGGCCGAGCTTGTCGCACCAGTAGTACCAGCGCTGCGGTTCGACCTTGACGTGCTTGCGGGCCGTGTTGAAGCCGAGCTCTTTGGTCATTTCGATGTCGTAGCGCAGCGCTTCGTCGGTCGGGGCGGTGTAAAGGCCGTCGGGCCAGAAACCCTGGTCGAGCGGGCCGAACATGAAGTAGGGCATGTTGTTCAGTAAGATGTACGTGACGCCCGCCTTGCCCTGGCTCAGGGCAATCTTGCGCAGGCCGAAGTAGCTGCTGACACGGTCTATTGTTCGCCCGTTTTCGCCGTCCAGCCGTTCCCCAGTTTCCGGAGAATGGCGCGTGTCATTCTCGCGGAACTCGACCGTAAGATCGTAGAGGAATGGGTTGTCGGGCGACCAGTGCTTCGGATTGGGCAGCGTCACGCAAATGCTGCTGCAGCCGGGCTCGCTGCTGGCACTTGCGACCACTTTGTTTCCTTCGCGGATTTCAACCCAAAAATTTCGACCGACATACAAGGTGCTACATTCCAGCGGAATTCTGATCGTTGGCCGCACGACAACACACCCCGCATCGACATCCGTCACCACCTTCAAATTATCGATGTGGCACGTTGGAACCGGCTCCAACCACACGGTCTGCCAGATGCCGGTAGTCGGCGTGTACCAGATGCCATGTGGATTGCGGACCTGCTTGCCGCGCGGCTGCGGGCCGGCATCGGTGGGGTCCCATACGCTGACGATAATTTCCTGGACCCCGTCTGGGTTTAGCGCATCCGATATGTCAAATGTGAATGCGTCGTAGCCACCGCGGTGAGGCTCGGCAGCGGGGTTCAGAGTTTTGAAGGAGTAGCCCCCATCGCCGATTGGCTTAAGACCCCGGCCGTTGACCCAGACAGTCGCCTCCCAGTCCACGGCGCCGAAGTGCAGCAGAATGCGCTTGCCCTTCCATTCTGCGGGAACTGTGAATGTGCGCCGATACCACAGGCGTTGGTTTTCATCGACGCGCTGCATTACGCCGGACAGCGCGGATTCGATTGGGAAGGGGACAAGTATCTGCCCGTCGTACTGCTGCGGGCGCGGCGCGTCTTTGGGGGTGATGGTGTAATCCCAGAGGCCGTTGAGGTTCAGCCATTGCTCGCGGACCATTTGCGGCCGCGGGTATTCGGGGTGGACGTTTTGCGGTGTGACGTCCGCGGCCCAGCGGGTCATGAGTGGGGCGGTTTTGGGC
>JAAYXS010000078.1 GCA_012515775.1 Phycisphaerae bacterium | reverse complement strand
GCGGACAGGAGATGTCCGGCCCCTATTCGACGACTTGCCCGACGGGACATGTCCGCTGGTTCTGCCACTGCTCGTAGAACACCGAGACGAACTGTGCCGAGCACTGCGGCGCCACGGCGTGGACGCAGTCCCGTGGTGGGCCGGTTATCACCCCGCCTTCGCCTGGGACGAGTTCCCCGAAGCGGCCTTTCTGAAAGACCATGTGCTGGCGCTGCCCGTTCACCAGCAGCTTTGCCCGACCGACATTGATGCCATCGCGGCTGTTCTGCACGAAGTCCAAGGCAGCCTGTCTGCACCGAAGGGGCCGCGCAAACAGTCCGCAGTGCCCGCCCAGGCGCCAGACCAGTAACAGTTGATCGCCACATGCGGCGCCGGACTGTGCCGAAGCCAGGCGCACCAAGCGTCAATGGTACTCTCCGGTGCGGCGCCGGCGCAGTTACGTATTGCCGCAGCGCAGCCGTTCTTGGTAATATGGCCACAGCTCGGCGGCAGCCCGGGCGTGGTTCGCATCGCAGGCACGGCGCGTGTTGCCCGTGCGCCCACCCGCGGCATTCGCCGCAGAGCAAGCAGCTTCGTTTTCGGGGGAGAGGAGATGGAAGTCATGTCCCTTAGAACTGTCAGACGAGTTGTTTGCATGGCTATGATGGTGGGCGCCTGGGCAGCCGCGACGGCCGGACCGATAGAAGTCATCTATACGGAGATTCCGGGACACCCGACGGCGGTCGTGCCCGGCGCTCGAGACGCCGGCGGCCAGCCGGTTTTCGCAGAGTTCCTAGCGCTGCAGGACCTCGCAGTGAGCCACGACGGCAGCCAGTGGGTGGTCAAAGGCACTTGCAATCTCGGCTCAAGTCTGGACGCGCTGCTGGTTCTGGGCTCCGGCAAAGCCGGCACTGTCCTGGCGCAGGACGGCCAACCGCTGCAAGGCGGCCTGCCCGGCGAGCTGTATGACTTCTTCGATTCGCCGGTGCCCGCCGCCTGGGACGAGGCCGGCAACCTGGCGTTCAGTTGTCGCGCCAGGGGCGGCAGCTCGTCTGTATACGAAAAAGTAATCGTAGTCGACGCCGCCACGCAAACGCACACAGTAGTCATCCAGATGGGTCAGCCCGCCCTGGGCCTGATCGACCGGCCGCCCAATCCCTCCGGCGATGAGCTGTTCGGCAATTCGATCAACTCCGTGTACCTCCTTAACGACGGACGCGTGGCGTTTGTGAACACCCCCATCCAGAACTGTCACAGCACTCGCTATCCGGCGTTTTTCCGCGGCAATACGGCCTTCAAGCAATCCGGCGTTAGCGCCATCAGAACCGAAATCTGGGATAACTTTGACTATGACGATTGCGGCGGAACCCCGGACGGCCTGCACTGGTTCGCCAAGGGCGACACTGAAAATCCCAGCACGGCCATCGACGACATCCTGGCCGTCGACGATCAAATCGTTCTCCAGGAAGGTTCGCCGGTGGCGCCCGGCTCGACGGTCACCATGGCGGCCATCTTCTTCACGCGCATGCTCTCCGACGGCACCTGGTTCTGCCGCGGCGATGACCCGCTCGACAATGACTGGGCGGTGCGCAACGGCGAGCTGCTGGCCAAGACCGGCGACCTGATCGCGGGCGACGAACACTGGGGCGATTCGTTTGGCGCTTTTACCGGCAATCGCGTGGGCGACTGGCTGCTGGCCGGCAACACTGACAACCCCGACACGACTCAGGACTACGTGCTCGTCCTGAACGGCAACAGGATCGTCGCGCGCGAGAACGACGCAGTTGACCTGGACGGCGACGGAGACTTGGATGATGATGCCTACATCGCCAGCTTCCAGCCGAACGATCTGTACCTGACCGACGATCGCACCGTGTACTTCCTGGCCACCCTGCGCAACTCGGAAGGCACTGCCCTGGGCGACGCCTTCCTGCGGCTATCGTTACGTGTGATCGGCGACCTGAACTGCGACGGCCATGTCAACGTCTTCGACATTGACCCGTTCGTCCAGGCCCTGGTCGATCCGGCCGGCTACGCCGCCGCATACCCGCACTGCGACTATATGCTGGCCGACGTAAACCACGATGGCGCCGTGAACGTCTTCGACATAGACCCCTTCGTGGCGTGCTTGGTGGAGTAGCAGGCAAGGGTCATAGGCGAGCGAGGGGTCAGGAGTCTTTTCGGTCGTGTAGCGATTCGTGCGGCGATCCGGCCGTCCGTGCGCGGAAAAGCCTCTCGACCCCTCCGCTGTCTCAGGACAAACGCCCGGCCTTTTTTTCAGGGGCGGGAGGAGAGTGCCTTTTCCAGCCCCGCCCGGGCACGCGCGTCCTCGGGAGCGATCCGCAGGGCCGCCTGGTACACTCGGACGGCATCCTCAACCTTGCCTTGTAGCATGAGCGCCGACGCCAGGTTGTTGTGTGCCGCCACCGATTGCGGTTGCAGCCGCAAAACGTGCCGAAAATGAGCCTCCGCCTCATCCAGGCGTCCCAGCTTGGCCAGCGCGCCGCCCAGTCCCAAGTGCGCATCGGCCAAATCCGGCCGCAGGCGCACGGCGGCTTCGTAGTGCTCTACCGCCCGTTCCAACTGGCCCTGTTGCGACCTGACAAATCCGAGGCTGGCGTGGGCTTCCGGGAGTTGAGGATCAAGCTGTACCGCGCGCTCGAAATATTTCAGCGCCGCCTCGGCTTGCCCCTGCCCCAAGTAGGCCCAACCAAGGTTGTTGCAGGTTGAGGCGGTTATGTCGGGCTTGATCCGCAAGGCCGCTTCGAAGTGCGCCACGGCCTCGCCGAAGCGGCCCATGGCCATCAGCACCGTCGCCAGGTTGTTGTGGTCCACGTACGAATTCGGGTACAGGCGCAGCGCAGTTTGAAAATGGGCCACGGCCTCCTCATACCGCCCCTGGTCGCTGAGTTCGCTTCCCAACTCGGAGTGCAGAAAAACGTCCTGCGGCGCAAGCGTCAGCATGTAGCGGTACAGCTTCTCCGTATTCTCCCAGTACGAGAGTTGGCGGCGCGTGGCGCGGGCTTCGAGCGACGCGATAATCGCTACACACGCCAGCACAAGCAGACGGCGCCAACACAGGCGCGCCGCCGGGGCCGGGTCGCCCCAGACGCGCGTGAGGGTGAACGCCAGGATCAGCAGTATTCCCACTGCCGGCAGGTAGGCGTACTTGTCGGACGTAATTACGTTTGTAAATCCGATCACGCCCATTGTCGGGAAAATCGCCACGAAGAACCACAGCCACCCGGTGACCAGCGCCCGCGTCCAGCGCCATGACGCCAGCAACAACGCGACCAGCACGAATGTGCCCACCACGCCCGCCATCAGCGCCGGATGAGACAGGTCAAACGGATTCGGTATCGGATAGTGCGGCGTCAGCGATCCCGGCCAGACCATCTTGGACAAATAAAACACTACATTGTGGCAGATCGTCAGCGGAATCCGCGCGCCGGACTGCAGGTGCGGCAGTTCCAGATAGGCCGTCTGTCCCTGCGAGATTACAGTTATGACTGCCGCCGCGCCCGCGATCGCCAGAAGCGGGATTTTTTCCAGCAGGGCGCGCCGGCCCATTCGACGAAGCGGCCAATAGTCCAGCAGCAGCAGGAGGATCGGCAGCGGCGTGCTGGTCGGCTTGGACAACAGCGCCAGAACGAACGCTATCCCGGCCCCGAAGAAATACAGCCGGCGCCCCCGCCGAGCCCACTGCACGTACAGAATCAGGCAGCACAGAACAAAGCACGTAGCCAACAGCGTCTTACGCTCGCTGACCCAGGGAATCGGCTCAACCGTGAGCGGGTGCAGCCCAAACAGCAGGGCTACGGCCGCCGCCACGATCGGCTGCCGAAACAGCAGGTGGAGCAGCACCAGGATCAGCCCGGTGTTGAGCACGTGCAGCGCCAGGCTCGTCTCATGAAACGCCCGCAAATCGTGCGAGCTGCCGCCGCGCCCGTAGTCCAACATCAGCGACGTCATCGCCAAGGGCTGGTAATAACCCTGCACAGTCGACGGCCGCAGAATTTCGCGGAAGAAGCGCCCCACAGACGCCCAGCTCGGGTTCTGCACGAGCGGGTTATTGATCAAGTACATGCGGTCGTCGAAGGTGCGCGCCTGAGCCGCCAGCGCGGGCCAGTGCGCCGCCGCGGTCGCAATGCCAACGGCCGCAATCAGCAACCCCAAGCGCAGTGCGCCGTACACGCCCCGTGCATGAGTCGCGCCTGCAAGTTTGGCGGGCTTCGCAGGGCTACGTGCAGCCGATGCGCCGCCACTGGCCGCGAGCGTCTCCATATTCATCCGTCATTCCCAGACGACCTCGCCAGAGTAGGGCGCCGGTTTACGCGAGGGCATTATACAGTCACTGACACGCGGTGGTGGCGGGCATCGCGATATCGGACGTTAGCGGCCGAACCGGCCCGCCCCCCGTTTCGGGAAAACCGAAAAACATATTCGGCCCGCGAGCGAAATTTAATACAATGCATGTTACGGCTGATCGGCCGGAGCCCACGCTCTCGCGATCTGGAGTGGATAGGGAGCTCACTTCCGGCCCTAACCCGCCATACGGCGACCGCGCCGCTGGAGCGCGAAAGGAGTGAGAGGATGCATCGCTGGCTAGGTGGCTGTCTCGTTCTGATTATTGTGAACTTGGCGCTGGCCCAAACAGGCCCGCTGATTCCGCAAGAGCTCCTGGATCAGCTTGAGGCCAACGAGCCGCAGGGATTGCCGCGGCACATGACGCCTAAGGAAGCGCTGCTGCCGCTGCCCACGGCCGAGCGCGACGGCCGCACGCCGCCGAGCGGCACAGTCTACTGTCCGCCGGAGTATGTCCGTAACGAGGGGATCTTCATGAACTGGAAACAGTACACCTCCTTAATAACTCAGATGATAGTGCCCATCACTACACAAGACCCGGAGGGTATCGTGCATTTGGTGGTGGACAGCCCCTCAGCACAGTCCTCGGCGGCCGCGACGCTGGCTGCCGCGGGGGCTGACCTGAGCCGGGTAAACTTCATCGTTTACCAGACGAACGCCGTATGGATACGCGATTACGGGCCGCGTTACATTCTGGAGGACGGCGCGCAGACGATCATTGACCACGTCTACAATCGCCCCCGCCCACTGGATGACGGCTTCAACGACTTCCTGGCCGATTACTGGGACGCCCCGCAGTACGACATCGGTCTGGTTCACGGCGGCGGCAACTTCCACTTGTTCGCCAACGGCGACGCCTTCATGACTACCCTCGTTCTGTCTGAAAACCCGAGTTTGACCGCCGCGGACGTCATCCAGCGCTACCATGACTACCAGAATCTCAACCTGACGCTTTACCAGGGCTTCCCGTACAGCTTCGACGGCACGGCGCACATTGATATGTGGATGCTACCGGTCGACGACTGGAAAGTAATCATCGGCCAATACCAGCCGTCTGACGGCTCGCCTTACTCGATTACCGAGGGCGCCGTGGCGGACCTGACGGCCCGCGGCTACACGGTCTATCGTACTCCGGGCTGGAGCATCGGCGGCACGCACTACACCTATACGAATGCCGTCATTTTCAACGACCTGGTGTTCATGTCGCGTTTCAACGTGCCCGAGGATAACGTTGCTTTGGCGGTGTTCCAGGAGGCCTTCGCCGGCAAGACTATCTACCAGCTCGACAGTTCCAGCATTATCCAGGCCGCCGGCGCCATGCACTGCATTACCATGCACATGCCCGCCGCCGCCGGCCTGTACATCGGTCTGCCGGCTGCCGCCCCGGAATTCGTCGCGCCGCAGACGCCTACGGCGATTACGGTGCGCATCGAGAATCGTGGCGAGACTTACGTACCGGACTCCGGGTTGCTCTACTACCGTTTCGACGGCGGCGCCTGGCAGACTGTTTCTCTGACGCCCCTGAGCGACAACCTGTATGAGGGCCTGTTGCCGGGGGCCGACTGTGGCGATACTCCTGAGTTCTATTTCAGCGCCACCGGCGACAAGGGCACGGTTGTGTACTTGCCCAGTGACGCCCCGGCGCATGTCTATACTGCAACCGTCGCGACCGTCACGACTTTGCTCAGCGACGACTTCGAAAGCGACCTGAGCTGGACCGTAGACTCCGCCCCGGGCATGACGTCCGGCATGTGGACGCGCGCCGTCCCGGTTGGCGGCGATTACGGCCCGGACGCTGATTACGACGGCTCCGGCATGTGCTATGTGACCGACAACCGTCGTACCTACGACGTGGACGGCGGTCCGACGCACTTGACTTCGCCGGCCTTCGATATGAGCGCCATGCACAGCCCGATCGTTCGCTTCGCTGAGTTCCTCTTCTGTGACGACGCGGAGGTCTATCCGGTGACGCAGGACTTCCTGGACGTGTATCTGTCGAGCGACGGCGGCGCCACCTGGGTCCTGGCCGGGCAATATGCCAGCCATGACAACTGGGTGATGCACGAGATTCGCGTGGCCGACTTCATCCCGCTGACGGCGACCGTTCAGGTGCGGTTCACGGCCAACGATACTCCGAATAACTCGCAGACCGAGGCCGGCATCGACGCCGTCTGGATCTACGATCTTGCCTGCGACGCGCCTTGGAAGCTCGGCGACGTCAACTGCGACCAGGCCGTCAACGTCTTTGACATCGACCCGTTCGTGCTGGCCCTGACCGACCAGGCCGAATACGTTGCGACGTACCCCGACTGCAACGTCATGAACGCCGACACAAACGGCGACGGGTCGATCAACGTGTTCGACATTGATCCGTTCGTCAATCTGCTGACTGGCGCACAGCCCTAGGGTCGGGCGAAGCCGGCGATAATGTGATAAGGTGATAAAGTGATAGGGTGATAAAGGCCGACCCGCGAATCCTTTATCACCCTATCACCTTATCACTTTATCACCCTAGCTGCGGCTCCCGTCCGGGGCGACGCTGCCGGTGTGAGTCTCCTGGGCCTGCTTAG
>JAAYXS010000539.1 GCA_012515775.1 Phycisphaerae bacterium | reverse complement strand
TTGCGCCTCCTGCGGAGATAGTTGCATAATCTGGCCCTTGTCTATCGTGCCGCGGCTCTATATCGGCTATCCGTTTGGGGCAGGCGTCCTCAATCTATGACCGCGCGATTACCCACACGGCATAAAGACATTGTAACTAAGCCCGAGGTAGGGGGAAATGCCCAACGATAGATTGCTCGAACCCGGGGTTAGGTCCGAAAACTGTGTGCTAGCACGCCGCTATATGGCCCGTAGGCGATCGACTAAGCCGGCGACGTCGCGGGTCCGGTTAAGCGGAATGGCCACTCCCGATGAAGAGCCGATTGCCCTAACGGCACTTCCAGGCGGCATGAGACAAAGCGGGTCACTCCGATCGCCCCGCCTCGTTGTGGTAACTGCACCGGAACGTAGCGTGGCGACGCGCACCAGCGGACCTGTTTGCCCGTTGTCACGGCGCTTGTTAGCATGATTTTTTGGAGCGGAATGTGGAATTCGACGTGCGGTTGCGTCGCGGTGGCCGCCATATACGGCTTTCGACCGCGCCGCGCGGGCCGGCATGAAGCAGCCGGCACGGCACGGTGGTTGCATGGCTAATGCGGGGCGGGGTTTAGGCCCGCCCGGAACGCTCACCAAGGGTTGAAAAAGATGCCCGCCTCTCTGACTCCTGAACAGATTGAACTGCGGACCCAGCGGCTCGGCCAGGAGATGTTCGATCGCATCCGCGGCCAACAGCCCTGGGTGCTCAGCAAGGAGTGGTGGCTGGAGCGCCTGCTGAACCAGTGCATGGTAAATGAGTGGTTCAAGGTGCAATCTTTCCGGTTCATCGACGCTCTGCCAATGCTCAGCGATGACGTTGAGCTAGCCCGCCATTTGCGTGAGTACTTCGTCCTGCCCGAGCACAGCCGGCAGCGCCGCGAAAACGGGCAGCATGGCCCCTCGCCGACGCGCGAGTGGTTCGTCCGCGGGGCCAGTCGCTGGATGAACTGGCAGCGGCCGGACTCTTTTCGTGCCCAGCAGACGGCCCGGTTTGCCCGCGCCGCCTCGATCGCCATGGCGGGCAACTTCATTGCCGGCTCGAACGTGGAGGAGGCGCTGCGCACCATCCGCACGCTGCGGGAACGCAAGCTTGCGTTTACGATCGACGTGCTGGGCGAAGCGGCATTGTCGCGAGCCGAGGCGGAGGCTTATCACGCCACGTACATGGACCTGATCGATCAGTTGCCCGGTCATGCCGCAAGCTGGCCGGCCGTGCCGCTGATCGACGAGGTACCGCGCGTCAACGTGTCGGTGAAGCTGACCTCGCTGCACCCCGGGTTCGATGCGATCGCGCCCGAGGCGGCGAAACGGCGGGTTAAGGAGCTGATGCGGCCGCTACTGCGGAAAGCGATGTCCGGGGGAGTCTTCATCCATGTTGACATGGAGCAGTATGCCATAAAGGACTTGACGCTCGAGCTATTCGAAGAGCTGTTCATGGAGGACGAGTTCCGCAGCTACCCGCACGTCGGCATAGTGCTGCAAGCATATTTGAAGGACGCCGACCGGGATATTCCGCGGACTATTGAATACGCCAAGAAACGCGGCACGCCCTTCTGGGTTCGTCTGGTCAAAGGCGCCTACTGGGATTCGGAGACCGTATGGGCGGACCAGGCGCACTGGCCTTGGCCGGTATGGGAGCAGAAGTGGCAGTCCGATGCGTGCTACGAGCGCTGCTCGCAGCTCCTGGTCGAGAACCACCGCCACATTCACAGCGCGTTCGCCAGCCATAATATCCGCAGCCTGGCGCATGCCATGGCGTTGCGCGAGCTGTACGAGGCGCCGGGTACGGCGTTCGAGCTGCAGATGCTGTACGGCATGGGCGACCCCATCAAGCGGGCGGTGGTCGACATGGGGCAACGCTGCCGCATCTACACTCCGTACGGCCCGCTGCTGGCCGGCATGGCGTATTTCATCCGCCGGCTGCTGGAGAATACGGCCAACGAATCGTTCTTGCGCCGCACGGCCGACACGCCCGCGGCCGAGTTGCTGCGCGACCCGCAGG
>JAAYXS010000538.1 GCA_012515775.1 Phycisphaerae bacterium | reverse complement strand
TGTTGAAGGACCCCGGCATCATCCGCAACCGGCTCAAGATAGAGAGCGCCATTACGAACGCCAGATGCTTCCTCGAAACCCAAAAGGAGTTCGGCACCTTTGACGCTTTTGTCTGGCAGTTCGTCCAGGGCCGCCCGATTCGCGGCCGCTGGAAAACCTGGCGTGACGTGCCGGCCACCACGCCCGAGTCGGACGCTATGAGTAAGGAACTGAAACGCCGCGGTTTCAAGTTCGTCGGCTCAACCATCTGCTATGCCATCATGCAGACCGCCGGCCTGGTGAACGATCACATACTCGGCTGCCCGCGGCGTGCAGTGTGCGGCTAGGCTTTTGAGCGCGCCCGGCGCCGCCTGTCCTTGGGCGTCAACCCGCCGCCGCAGTAGTCTGCTCTGCGACGGCGGGCTCCCGGATCAATTCATCACAGTCGACGGCTCTTTACGACGCCCCTGGAAGCTGCAACAGCAGGCTCTTGACCCGCCGCAAGCTCCCGGGTCTAAGCTCAGCGCCCCGTGGGCGACAGGGGGCCCTGATTGAGGATCGTGCCGTTCGGCGCGACGATCGCGAAGAACTGCTGCCCGTTCTGCAGCATTTCGATGCGGAACGCCGGCTGCCCGTCTGTGGCGCCTTCGTCTACGTTGAGAATCATGGCGCCGGGGAAAGCCGAATTCACGCTGCTGCGAACGGTCGCGGGCAGATTGTTGATCGTGTCGTCCTTGTAACTTTGAATGTCACTTAGGATCAGACCGTCTTTACGAACCTCGAGGTCGCGCAGCCCCGTGGCGGTCGAGACTGTCAGGCTCCACGAATCCGGCCCACTCTGCCGCGCATCCACGATCGAACCCGCGTGACGGCTCAAGGCGGCATCGCGAATGGCAGGCGGCACGGACAACCCGCTCGGCTGCCCGTACGTAGCGGATGGCCGCACCGAACTCATCTGGGAATAGCCGACCAGAGACCCGCTTGGCGTAGCGTAGGCGGAGGGGCAGGCGGAGCTCGGACAGGTCGTCTGGTACTTGACGGTCGTTGTCGGATAACTGACCGGACAGGCCGTCGGGCAGGGCTGCGGGCACGCGGTAGTCTTCTCACGGCGCGCGCAGAGTCCGCACAGGTTGCAGAGAGTCGCTTTTTCTTTACAGGTGGTCACACCACAGGCGTCCGTCTTGCACTTGTACTCGACGGGCTTCGGGCATTTCGTCTTGCATTTGACCTTGCATGGTTGCGGGCATGCCGTCTCGTACTTAACTGGGCAAGGCTTCGCGCATTTTGTCTCGCATTTCACCGGACAAGGTTTGGGACAACTTCTTGTCTCGCACTTAACCGGGCAGGGTGCTGGGCAAGATACCCTTTTCGAACATCTGTTACATTTGTCACACCACCCGCCGAAAGCCGTGGAGGCGAGTGCCATGACAGTAATCCAGCCGACGACGTGCTTGATCATCATGCTTCTCCCATTTTGGAGCCGCTTTCTCGACAGCGGCCGTTCTTCAAAAAAGGGTGCGCTTTGACGTTCATTGCTAAGCCGTCGGGGCGCAATGACTTACCGTCCACGTCGGGTGAACCGGACCACATCCCGCGGGCATGCTCAATACTAGACGGGTTCTGGAAAAAGCTAGCGGCGACTACCGCAGGCGTGAATGTAAACGCTTGTCAAAACTAAACTTACGTCACAAGAGACGTTGCCCGTTGGTGGACTTGAAATCTCGCAAAGGCGATTGAAAGGCCACGTTGATGGCGTGAGACGCGCCAGCGTCGCTACTCGCGGCCGTAGTTCTGCAGCTTCCAGAGGCGTCGAGCGGCCTTGGCACGAGTTCGGGCGGCAATCAGGGGTTCAAGCTGCCGCCAGACCGTCTTCCAGGCCCGCGGATCCGCCCCGAAACGCGCCGTATACGCTCGCAGAAAGCGCACGCGATCTGCCAGATTCAAACCCGGTACATCCGATAAGCTCACGTGCAGCGCCGCCAGCGCACGCAGCTCCCCTTTTTTCGACCAGCGCCGCGCACGCCGCAGACCATCCATATCGATCCAAAGCAGCTTCGATTTCGGCTGACCGGCCACCAACACGTTGCCTGCCTTGCAGTCGCGATGCTCAAAGCCGCGCTCATGCAGTCGCCGCAGATGCTGCGCCATAAGGTCGGCCATCTGTCGTTTGCGCATCAGCCAGACATCCGGCCTGCTGGCGGCATGCATCCGCCTCAGCCAGGTTTCCAGGTCGCACGCCCCCGGAATCGCCTCGGTGATTAAAATGCTGTCCAGTACCAGCGGCCCCCAGCGACGCTCCAACACCGCAACCGGACGCGCTGCGGGCACGTGCCTATTTAACAGCGCATGGCCCATTCGCCAGCCGCGGACGCTGCGCGACACCCCCAGGAGCTGCCGCAAGCGACGCCGCCAGTTTCGCGCCCGTGGCCGCTTGAAAATGAGCAGCAGCGGCTGGTTTTCGAAAGATAACATCCCGCGCCGCACCCAGGCCGAATGCGACTCCTTGCACGACTCCGTTTCCCCGGCCCTGAACCAGCGCAGCGGATCGCGAAGCTGCTCACGCCACCAGGCCGGCGTCAGCACCAGGCGTGAGAGCGGCGAGTCGGCCGAGGCGTGCTTCGTCCGGATTACGGCCATGCCGCGCCACCCGCCCGCGCGCAGCCGCGTGAAGTACTGGCCTTCGCGCATGGCCCGCCGGTCGCGTTGCGCACCTAAAAGCTCGGCATGCCGCTCCGCGGCGTGCGCCAGGGCTTGCACCAGCGAGCGGAACGAATGTCCCAGCGGGCGGCCGTGCTCGAACGCGTGCTCGTACTCGTTGCGGTAACGCAGGTAGGCGCGCAGGAAGCGCAAGCGCGTCGTCACGTTGCTTCGCCGCCGGAACCACTGGTTGAGCTGAGCCAGGTTCCGTACCACCGCCGCGTCGCTCAGCGGCACTCCGCGCCGGGCACTCTGCAAATCCACGAAAAGCGGCCGGTAGCGGCGCGGCGCGAGCGGTTGCACCAGGATATTGGCGGCGTGCATGTCGAGGTGCTCGAAGCCGGCCTGGTGCGCCCGCGCGATCATTTGTGCCAGCGCTCTCACCAACTGGGCCGTGTCACGCCTGCACCGCGCCAGGTCATCGTCCGCGGCGACCTGTTCCCAGAATTCGTCCAGCGCGTAAGCGGGCTCCACGGCTTCCGTCACCAGCAGCGAGCAACGCGCACCGTTCTTGATCAGGTCAGTCGTATAGCCGGCCGGGGCCACGGCCGGTATACCCGCTTGAAGCGCGTAAATGCCCCCCTTCCACTCCGCTTCGCAGGCGAACCCGCGGAAAAACCGCCGCACGCGCATGGCAAAGCCGTCGCCGAAGTAGTACTTGAGGTAGTAAGCCGCCCCGTTCAGCCTGGCACGCCAGACTTCGCGCCGCGCGTTGCGCTTCACCCGCTGCCAGCCCTGCCCCTCGGGATCTGCCCATGCCGGCCCGGGCACCCTGGCCAGAACCGCGTCGAAACCGTTGCGATAGACCCACTCGCGCCCGTCAAATCGGGCGCGTGCGGAGGCGATGCGCACCCGGTGTTCAAAGGCCGGGTGAGCAAGCGCACCCTCTAATCGCACGGACTGCGCAACGGCTTTCAGGTTAGCTGTCTCCATCCTCTGTACCCAGACGCCGCGCACCCTCGACAATGCCGGGCCATTCTAAGTCCGAGTAGATGTCTTCTCAATCCGCCTCCCGAGTCCGAATCGGGCGCACGAACCGAACCGCCAGAGCAGAGCCGGGGCGTGCCGCCCGAAATGCCGCCCAAAAACTCCCATCCGCACAGTACCAGCTCCCACGGCGCGCGACGCCCCGCTCCCGCCTGGCTCGGCCTACGGCCGCCGATTGGTCACGCGCCGCAGTTCCCCTATCGCTGAGCGTAGAAACTGTATCTCACCACTCTCATCAAACCCTAGAATTTCTCCCGCAGGCCAATAATCTCGTTGAACCAGCACGCGCGCGTAACCGTTCTTCGGCGGCAATGGCCGGAGCAGACAGCTATGCGTCCCGCCCGCCAGCAGCGTGGAAAATTCGGTGAAGAGCGCGCCCGCCGCCTCGCGGGCCACCCACGATTCAGCCAGCACTTCGAACGGCGGCCTGATAAAGGCCGGCCCGGGCCGAAAGGAGCCGCGGGCGTGCTCCATTTCATTCAGCACAACGAGGCGCTTAACCGCCTCATCGCGCCCGGCGCACGCCTCGTAACTTTCAATGGTCTGCCCGTCCCCCATTTCGACTTGCGTTTTGAACTCATAGCGGCCGGAATTCATCACCTCCCAGCGCGTCAACTCTTCATAGCCCGCCACCGTCACCAACGAACTTCCGCGGTAACCACGCACCGGGTTGCGGCCGAGCGGCTCGCGCGCCACGCTGACTGACTCCTTCCCCCGGAGCGTTACGCCTGCCAGCTTCAGCTTCACCGGCAGTTCTCCCCACCACGGCACCGCTCCCGCGCTTGCTAACTTGGCCGCGAATTCACGCCCGGCCTCTTCGGCCGCCGTCAGCTCCGGAATACCCGGCGCCGGCAAAAACTGGATGGTCCGCGCC
Source organism: Phycisphaerae bacterium (assembly GCA_012515775.1). Taxonomy (GTDB): domain Bacteria; phylum Planctomycetota; class Phycisphaerae; order UBA1845; family Fen-1342; genus JAAYXS01. The sequence goes on along the minus strand of JAAYXS010000538.1, from coordinate 22,075 downwards.
GCTCGCTCAGCCGCTTCGACCGCGGCCGCCGCGGACTGTTCGTCGCTATACACGAATATCAGGACCGCTTTAACGGGCGACTGGGCCACGAGCGCCGCGGCTGAGATCGGCCGCCGATTGCGCGTCAAAGCGGGATGCCGCACGAGGGCGATGCACGCGCCGTCCTCGCGTTTCCAGTCAGGAGTCGTGATCTGTACTTGATTCAGCAGCCAGTACTCGGCGGCGAAGTCCTTGAGCAAGCCCGTGACATCACGCCCCGTGCCCAGCCAGGTGCGAAAAATACCGAGCGACCAAGCCGGAATCCCATGCACCGCGCCGCCCACAAACAGCCCCGGCGCTTCGGGCACCGCCGGCAATACGGCACGCCAGCTCTCATCGGCCGCCAGCGCGATCCCCGCCTGGCCGCAGGCCTCGGCCCACCCTACGGTCAAACTTGGATCATTGAACTGCACCGCCTTGCAGATGGCGTCCAGCAGCTCCAAATCGGCCATAGTCAGCGCACTCATGGGCAGGTAGAGCACGCTGACAACATCCCCATTGGGCAGGCTTGCCAGCCGCAGGATGGATTCGCCGAAGCCCCAGCGCCGGTGTTCCTTCTGCCGCACCTGTACCGCGGCAAACGGTCCAATACGGGCCGGCTCCGCAGTGCGTTTGCCGGCCGATGCTCTCAGTGATGCCAATGGGGGGCGGAATCCGGAGGTTCGCTCGTACTGAAAACTGATCCGGCGCTCGAAATCGGCGGTTTGCTGGCGTGAATCGCCGCGCGTCGGCAGAACGAAGGCGGTCGGCTTATGCGGATCCTGTTTCCATTGCGCCGGCAATCGCACCAGCAACGGGGTGCCGGGCACCGCGATCGGCGGGCCGAGCGTGCGCGTCGCGCGTACCTGCGACCATGCCAAGGCCAGCGCCCCTGCCAGGACCAGGGCAACCATGATCAGCAGCGCGGTTCGGCGTCCGGGTTTTGATCCAGTATAAGCTCCGAGCATAGACGGGCATGATACGAGAAGGGCACAGGGGTTTAAATGATGGACCGCGCGGTACTATCGCTGCGGCTGAAAAAAAGAAGGAAATCGAGGCCCGCTCGTGGCCAGCCTCGATTTCCGAAACTTGTTTCACTCTTTAGCGGTCGCCCGCGCGCCTAAAACGCCACCTGTAACTGCACGCGGAAGATAAGGGCGTCGTCATTCGTGTTTGCCAACCAGCTATTTGAGGAGAGTGGCACTTCCGAAATCTTCTCGACGTCCGCCTGCAACTTCACCTTGTTCCCCTCGATGTAGTAGTTCACGCCGCCCTGGTAATACCAGGTGCCTTCGCTGCCGCCGGCATTGGTCTGCAAGCCGCCGAGGCGGGCGACGACTTCAAGCTTGCGCTCCAGCCCCGGGATGGGCAGGAAGTAACCGGCCTGCACGTAGCCGCCGTTTATCGTGGTGGTCGCATCTTCCCCGGTCAGCAGCCATAGCGGCGTGAAGGGGGTGCGGCCGGCACGGCGCGGGTCGAGAACCATTACGTCGTACTCGCCGGCGATTGAGAACCCGCGCAGCTTGAACGCGCTGTCCAGCCCGAATTGGTTGGTCTGGATGCCCTGTGAGCTGGTCACACCGAAGCCGCCGGGAAGCAGACTTCTGCGGTTGAAAATAATTCGCCGGGACGGGTTATCGCCGTAGTTGTCGTCGAAGACGTAGTGGAAACCGATATCGAGCGCCGGACACTCGTGATACTCGAGGTCGCCCCAACTGGCGAAGTCGTTGGGCGGATTCTCACCCAACGCATGCCAGACGGTGCGGAACAGGATCGCCGGGTTGCCGTCGAGCTGCGTCGGATCGGGCCCGATTACCTGGTTGCTCGTAGTGGCCAGCGAGTTGACAACGTCCAAGAAGTATTCCAGGCGCTTGTTGAACGCCTGGCCCCAGAAGCGGACACCGATAGCGGTGCCGGTGCCGAAGACCGCCTCGTTCGTGGGATACTCAGGGAACTGCATGTTGGAGCTGGAGTGGAACCCGGCCCGCGTTCCCGCCGCCTGGAAGAGGCCGAACTTCATCTGGAACTCGTCGACGAAGCGGTAATTCGTCCAGATGTACTGCAGCCGGCCCTGATACGCGCTCGCGGAATCCCACTGAAACTCCATCAAGTACGTGAGATCGCGCGAGTAAATATGGCCATCAACGCCGAAGCGGATGCGCCGCAGGTCGAAGCCGGTACGATCATCACGCTCATAGCGCGGCAACAGGTAGTGATTGCGACGCTCCTGGTTGTAATACGTCCAACGGAACTGCGTACGACCGTGCAACTTCATCAGAAACTTGTCGTCGCTGGAGCGGATGAAGAAGCCATTGTCGTAGCCCGCCTGAGCGACCGTGGGCATCAGGCTTTCCCGAAACTCCTGCTCCGACAGGATTTCGCGGATTTGTTGGCGCATCAGGCCCAGGCGCCGCTCGTCGTCGCTGGCCTGTGCGGTGGCCACCTGTTGCTCGAGGCTTGCGATGCGCTGCTGCTGAGCGTTAAGCAGTGCTTCGAGCTGCGAAATCCGATTCTGATCGTCGGGACTGCCAGCCTGCGCAACCAGCGGCCAGCTCAAGACAAGAACCAACAGGGGTAGCCGCAGCGAGCGGCCGTTTCTAAAAACGGACATCAACATCCTCCTGAGTTCGATGCCGACCGGCGCGTTCAGAAGACCAACGTGGCCCGAATCGGAATTCCGTTGCGACCGGGCTATGTTAGGACCGCGCCAGCGCGCTTGCGCGCATACTTATCCAATACCTGAGTCGAAAACATACTCATTCTCAAGCGGCTGACAAGAGCATATCCGACCAGTTTTGGAGAAATCTTGAACAAAACGCGACGGATTTCCGTCAGCAGCAGCCGCGGCGGCGAACATTCAGCACCGCCATGTGATCGGCATCATAATTACATCGGCCACCATTGGTGTTTGCTGTAGGGATTGAACTGGCTCCTTCTGCATGTGCTTGCCTGAATTGCGCAAGCTGAAGCTCATTCTGAGTAGCCAGCGACCCGGCATATAGCGCGCACCCTGACTGTATGCGTAGACGGCGCGCCGCAACTCCGAACCGGCGGAGTTGAATCGTCACCGGCCGATGACTCGTTTCCTTGCATAGCGCGCCGATGGACCGCGATCGTCGGCTCATTGGCATGATCGCTCCGCCTTGGGGAATACCGGCGCGGGGGAACTGCTTCGTTAAGCGACCCCGGCGCCCCGTCCCCCGCCGCAACGAACACCGCCGGCGAAACACGAACATGGCGCCGCCCTGGCCGGCCCGCGGACCTTGACCATGCTCGCCGTCTCCGGCTCGGCGAACATGCTCGCCTTCTCCGGGTCAACGCGGCCCCACGCATCCGCCGGCCGGGACGAAAACCACGCCGGGCGACGGCTCGGCCAGCCGTCTCGTGGTGAACCTTGACGGCCGATGTGCGCTAATTATCATCTTGCACATGGCGGAACTAATCGCTTCCAAGATCGTCGGCGACGCTTTCACTTTCGATGATGTCTTGCTTGTTCCCGCTCGGGCCTCAAAGCATCCGCGTGAGATTGAGGTCGCAACCAAGCTGACGAGGGGCATCACGATCAACATTCCCCTGATCAGCGCTCCCATGGACACGGTGACCGAGAGCAACCTGGCCATCGCGCTGGCTCAGGAGGGTGGCATCGGCATCATTCACCGCAACCTGCCGATCGAAGCGCAGGCTCGCGAAGTGGTCAAAGTGAAGCGCTCGGAAAGCGGCGTGATTCTCGACCCGGTGACGTTGCGGCCCACTGATACCGTGCAACGGGCGAAAGAGGTCATGCGGCTGCACAACGTGAGCGGCATCCCGATAACTCTGCCGGACGGAAAGTTGGCCGGCATTGTCACCCGCCGCGACCTGAAATATCTCGAATCGCCCGACAAGCGCGTCGAAGAGGTCATGACCAGCAAAAACCTGGTCCAGGCCCCGCCGCATACCATGCTCGACGACGCCGAAGCCCTGCTCAAACGCGCCAAGGTCGAAAAACTCCTCTTGGTGGACGATCAGGGGCGCTTGGCCGGCCTCATCACGATGCGCGATATCGAACGCTCCCGCGAATATCCGCATAGCTGCAAGGATCACCGCGGCCGCTTGCGCGTCGGGGCCGCGATCGGCGTGCACGATTACGAACGTGCCGAGCAGCTAATCAAGGCGGACGTGGACGTCATTTGCGTCGATACCGCTCACGGCCACAGCGATGCCGTGATCGACACGATCAAAAAGCTGCGAAAGAGCTACGAAATTCAAATCATCGCCGGAAACATCGCCACGGCCGAGGCCGCGAAGGACCTGATCGAGGCCGGTGCCGACGCCGTCAAGGTCGGCATCGGACCGGGCGCGATCTGCACGACGCGTGTCGTGGCCGGCGCCGGAATTCCGCAAATCACCGCCATCATGGACGTGGCCCGGGCCGCTACGGTCCCGGTCATCGCCGATGGCGGAATTCGCTTCAGCGGCGACGTGACCAAGGCCCTGGCAGCCGGGGCGCACAGCGTTATGATCGGCTCATTGTTCGCCGGGTTGGAAGAGTCGCCCGGCCAGCTTGTGCTCTGGAAAGGCCGCCGGTTCAAGGAATACCGCGGCATGGGCTCGGTGGCTGCCATGCTGGCCGGCAGCGCGGACCGGTATGGCCAGTCGGCCGACCAGCCGAAGAAAATGGTGCCCGAAGGCGTCGAAGGGCGCGTTCCTTACCGCGGCACGCTTAGCGAGTACGTCACTCAGCTAGTCGGCGGCCTGCGGCAGGGCATGGGCTACTGCGGCGTGCAAAACATCGAAGAGCTGCGCCAGAAGGGGCGCTTCGTGCGGGTCACGGCGGCCGGCGTGACCGAGTCCCACCCGCACAATGTAGTGATCACAAAGGAGCCGACCAACTATGCGCTCGACTACGCCGTGGAAGAATAGCGTTAAAGCATCACTGGCGCTCGCGCCCCTGCTCGTCGTCCTACCGCTGGCCGGCTGCTGCCACATTCCCAACCAGTTCCGCGAAACCGGCCCGGCCGTGTGTGCCAATTACAACACGCCGACCGCCCAGGACGTAAAAGATAATTATCCGCCCGCCCCGCTCGAGATCCGCGACGAGTGGCCCCCGCTGACCTACGGTCCCGCGAGCGGCATCGTCACACACTGGCCCCTGTACTTTGAGGACCCGTTCGTCGACAAGGGCGCCGGCCGAACCGACTGCACCAATCCGCGCAACGTGTACCGCCTGGGCTGGGAGGACTTCGTGGCCGCGCCTTACGGCCTGGGCCGGCACATAGTGAATTGGATGTTCCTGCCCGCCAGCGCGGTAGTCACGCCGCCCTGGACGGTCATGGCCAGCGACGGCAAGCTGAGCCGCCAATGTTTGGCCTGCGACCACGACGCCACGACATTGTGCCGCCAGATGGGCGAGCTGCCGCCGGTCCATGGGGAATTGATTCCGATGCACATGCCGGAGCCGGCACCGGAGTGGAAAAGCTACTGCCCACCCCCGGCCGATCCGCCGCCCTGCGAACCGCTGCCGCTAGGCGTGTGATACGCTTGACAGATCAGGGCAGGTGATCCAAAGCAGGTGATAGGGTGATAAAGTGATAGGGTGATAAAGGATCAACTGCGGACCCCCTTTATCACTCTATCACTTTATCACTCTGGCGCCAGCGAATGACGTGCCGGAGTCATATGGCTGAACGGCGCGCCATCTGCCGCCCGTCCGGGCCAATGGATCTGCGCCGCAACAATTCCCCAACGAGCGACTCCAGATTCAACGGCTTGGTGAACAGGCCGTCCGCGCCCAGTTGCAGGGCTTCCGTGCGGCGACTTTCACGTGCATCGCCCGTTATGACAAAGGCGCATCGCAAGCTCGGCGGCCGGCCCGCCGCCAACGTTCGCAAGATCTCGCGCCCATCGATATCGGGCAGCATCAAATCCAGCAGCAGCACCTCCGGGTCTTCGTGTTCGAGAGCTTCCAGGCCCAGCCGCCCGGTCGGCGCTTGGCTGACCACCGCCCCCTCGGCCGCCAGCAGGCGGGCCGTCGCGCGGCGCGTCGTATCGTGATCCTCGACCAGCAGCACGCGCATGCCTTCCAGGCGCGCCGTAGCGGCCGGCGTGTGCGCTGCCAGGGGCTCGGCGCCGGCGCGGTTCGCCTCTCCGACGACCAAGGCCGCCGGCAATCTCAAGGTGAACGTGCTCCCCGCGCCCAGAATGCTGTCGACCGTCAACTCGGCGCCGATCGCCTCCACCAATCGGCGGCAGATCGCCAGCCCGAGACCGGTGCCCTTGCTGCGGTCACGCGCCGGGTTCTTCAACTGGAAGAACTCGTCGAAGATGCGCGGCAAATGTTCCGCCGGTATGCCGACGCCCGTATCAGAAACGTGGATATGCAAGCCGCCGTTCACGGGCTCAGGACAAATGCGGACCTCGCCCTCTTCGGTGAACTTGATGGCGTTGCCAATCAGATTGTTCAGCACGCGCGTCAGCTTCACCCGGTCGGTGCGCAGCCGCACGTCGCTTTGCAGCGGCTCAATGTGCAGCCGCAAACCCTTGGCCTCCGCCACCGGCGAGAGGCGCCGCATTTCGCCCTGGAGCAGGGGCAACAACGGGAATTCGCTGATTTCCAGTTCGAGCCGCCCGCTGTCGAAACGCGCAATATCCAACACGTCCGAGACAAGTTCCACCAGTCCGCGGGCGTTGGCCTTCAGATCCGCCGCCAACTCCGCCAGGTCCTCGTTGCGGTGCGGGTCGGCCACCGAACGCGTCAGCAGCTCGGCCATCAGCGTGATAGCGTTGACCGGCGTGCGAATGTCGTGTGAAACCGCCGCCAGGAACCGCGTCTTGCGGAGCGAGGCCTCCTCGGCCTCACGCCGCCGCGCCTCAAGCTCGCCCTGCAATCGCAATGTCTCGATCAGCAGCGAACATTCGGCCGCCACCCACTCGACTAGCCGAAACTGCTCGACCGTCCACTGGCAGGGTTGCGCCGCCAGCACCTCGACCACGCCGATGGGCTTGCCGTGCAGGCGTAGCGGGGTGGCCAGGATGGAGCAGAACGGCTCACCCTCGGCCCGCTGCGTGAGACTCAAATCCGAACGTTGCGCGAAGTCCTCGAGGTACCCGGTTTCATTCCGCTCCATTATCAAAGCGGCGAACGAATCCTCGAAATCCCAGCCGGCCCGCTGCGGACCGGCCCGTCCAAAACCGTAATGCCCGCGGATTACAACCTGGCCTTCCGGGCCGCGCTCCAGGATGGCGACGGCCGCGGCCGGCGGCCCCACCAGCGGCAAGGCCAAGCGACAGGCTTCCGAAAGTGGCAGACCTTCTCCGGAAAAGGAGCGCGCCACCTCGACCAGGTTCTGCAAGACTTTTTCGCGGCGCGTCAGCTCCTCGTTGGCTCGCTGCAGTTCCTCGGTCTGCGAGCGCAACTCCTCGCTCTGCTGCTCCAGCTCCTCAGTCTGCGATTGCAGTTCCTCATTCTGCTGCGCGATTTCCTCCTCCCGGGCGCGCAACTCCTCGTTACTGCGCTCCAATTCGGCGTTGGAGCGCTCCAACTCCGCGCTGCGCGCTTCCAACCGCTCGCGCAGGCTGATTACCACGTGTATCACGCCGGCCAGCGTGAGGATACTTGCGGCGCGCATGCCGAACTGAAGCAGCGGCTCCGTCGTGTCCAGGTGGAAGAATGTTTTTCCCAAAGCGGCCAACAAAAGCGCGCCGGCCATGCCCCACAGTACCCAGCGGCGACGCAGCCAAAGACAGATTAACAGCGGCAGACCGTAAGCAATGGCCAGCGGGCGATCCGGCGGCACCAACAGCCGCAGGCAGACTATGCCCGCCACCAAGGCCGCACATACAAGCAGGCTTGGCAGAAGCGCTGGGGGCTTCCGGGCCGCCGTGTCAGCGCGAGCGGTCAATTCGAGTCTCCTGACAGACGTCCGTAAATGCCAGAGCCGATCTTAGTCAGCCCGCTTGATTTGGGCGGACGTTCGGCCTTTCCCAGCACGACCGCACCGCCCGGACGGACCAGCGGCAGGATGCAACGCCACGCTTCCGCCGCCGCATTTGGCTCCAGGTAGATGCTCACATTTCTGAACAATATCAGGTCGCACGCGGGCGGCGGGGGCAGCTTGAACAAGTCGCCCACGCTCCAGGTCGTCCGCCCGCGTATCGCGGAACTGATTTCAAACAACAAACCCCGCCCGACAAAGTAGCGCTCCCGCAACTCGTCTGGCACGCGGTCCAAGGCCGCGAGACCGAATAGGCCGGCTTGGGCTTGAGCGATCGCCTCGGGGCGGCAATCGATCCCCAACAAGCTGCAATCGTCAAGAAGGTTGTTGTCGGCCAATAAGATCGCGACCGAGTACAGCTCGCGCCCGTCCGCACACCCGATGCTCATCACACGCAAGGGCCTCCTGCCCGCTGCCAGCTCCGGAAGGACGCGCGCCCGGAGTTCCTCAAATACGGCCGGGTCGCGGAAGAACTCCGACACGCCCAGCACCACCGCGTCCAGAGCGCGGGGAACCATGTGCGGCGCGCGGCTCAATAACGCCCGGGCCTCCGTTACGCTTGCCACCTGTAACGCCCGGCAGCAGGCGCTTATCCGCCTTTGCAGCGGCGATAGCCGATAGCCTCGCAGCTCAAGACCGGCTTGCCCGAATAAATCTGTCAGAAACCCCAGATCTTCTGCGGCAATGGTGTCCTCCGGGGCCGGGTGCTGCCGCCTCGGCGACTGGAGCTTCATAGGTGGTCGCTCCGCCGTTCGCCCGGTGAATCGCACGTGGCGAAAACTATCGTTGATGGCCTGCAACTTCCTGCTTTCCTCACACGTGGGGCCACTGAACGACTCGTCACGTAAACATCCATTAAAGAGGATAGCACGGAGCATACGTCCTTTCAGGCTTGCCATTAAATTTCAGAGATTACAGCTTACGAACGACTTACAACTTGATTACATTCAAGTCATGCGAGCTGCCCCGCGCGCCTGAGAATCGCGCGTCCAAGACGCCCCCCGCAGCATTCGTTTTGCACTTGGCGTCATTCCGGGGCGGCACGCCCCGGCTCTGCTACCGCCCCTTCTTACCGGCCCTTCTTGAAGAATTCTTTGATGCTGTCATAGATGTCGTCCTTCGTGTTCACACGCGAGGTGACGACGTTCTCGGCATGCCCGAGTTGGTCGCGTAGCGTGTTGATGAACGCTCCGCTGCCGTACGCGCTGGCAACCTGGCAATAACCGAACTGGTTCGCCCGCGGCAGCAGCGAATCCTGCAGAATCTTGCAGCATTCGCGCGAGTCCGCCTCGGACGAGTTGTCGCCGTCTGAGAAGTGGAACAGGTAGATATTCCACTCATCCGTGTTGTAGTGCTTGTCCAGCATGTCGCGGCAGAACTTGAACGCACTGGAGATTTTGGTCCCGCCGTCCTCACGAATGTGGAAGAAAGTCTCGCGATCGACCTCGCCGGCCTGCACGTCGTGCACGATGTACCGGCTTTCGATCCCGTCGTAGTTCCGCCGCAGCCAGGCGTCGATCCAGAACGCCTCCAGCCGCACCAACTCCTTTTGCTCGTGCCCCATCGAGCCGGAGATGTCCATCATGTAGACAATCAGCGCGTTCGAGTCCGGCTTGCGCACCGGTTTCCAGCTCCGGTACACCTTGTCCGCCCGCTCAAACACGATGGCCGGTTTGTGCGGATCGTACATGCCGGTCATGATCATGCGCCGCAGGGCGCGCCGGAAGGTGCGCTTGAAATGCCGCAAAGACTCCGGCCCCGACTGCCGCACGCTGCTATAGCGATCCTTGACCGCCGTAATGTTGCGCCGGCCCTTGGGCTGAATGCGCGGCAGTTGCAGTTCCTCGCCCAGAATGTCCGCCAGTTCGTCCAGACTTACATCGACTTCAAGGATGTGCCGCCCGGGATCCGTGCCGCCGGGTCCGATCCCGCTGTCGTCCCCATCAACGGCCTGCCCCGGCTGCCCCTCGCCCTGCCCGACGCCGCTGTCGTTGTTGTCGCCATAGCGAAAGTGCGGCAAATCAATCCCGCGCACGGGAATGCTGACGAGGTGTTTGCCCTCTTTGCCGATCAGCTCGCCGCGGGTAAGAAAACGGCGCAGATCGGCGCGGATCTTCCCCTTGACAATCTGGCGGAACCGCTGATGGTCCTTCTGTATCTTCACCGCCGCCTCTGGGTGATGAAGTGATACGGCTGATAAGGGTGTGCCGGCGCGGCCACCTTTACCGCCTTATCACCTTGTCACTTTTCAGTCGCGCTGCTTGGCGTCACCACGCGCAAAAATGCTCGCCACGTAGTTTAGCACGTCCGTCGCACTCGTCTCGTTGTAGCCGAAAAACTTGATCAGCCGCTGCTTGACCACGTCGATCTTGGCCTGGGTCTCATCGTCGACTACGCCCGAAACCACGTTCTTGAGTTTGATCGAGTCGCGCGAATCCTCGAACAGCTTCAACTCCAGCGCCTTGTGCAGCCGCGCGTTCGTGTGATATTCGAACTTCTTGCCGTCCAGCGCCAAAGCGCCGATGTAGTTCATGATCTCCTGGCGGAAGTCGTCCTTGCGGCTTTCGGGAATGTCAATCTTCTCTTCGATTGAGCGCATCAGCCGCTCATCCGGCTCCTCGTCGCGCCCGGTGTACTTGTTGCGCACCCGCTCGTGCTGCGTGTACGCGCGCACGTTCTCAATGTAGTTCGTACACAGCCGGGCGATGGCATCCTCGTCGGCCGAGATGGCCCGCTGCACCTCGGTCTTGAGGATGTCCTCGTATTCCTCGCGAACGACCGCCAGCAACTCCTTGTAACGCTTCTTCAGCTCCTCATCACTGATCAGCGAGTGGTGCGACAGCCCGTTCTCGAGCTCGTTCATAACCATGAACGGGTTGATGGCCCGGTCCTCCTGGGCCTGCTCGCTCACGAGCGCATTGGAAATCTTGTCCTGAATGTAACGCGGGCTGATGCCCTGCATGCCTTCACGGTGCGCCTCTTCACGCAACTCGCGGATCGAATCCTCGGTGAAGCCCGGAATGCTCTTGCCATCGTACAGCTTGAGCTTCTGCAGCAGACTCAGGCCGGCCTTCTTGGGCTCTTCCAGCCGTGTCAGGACCGCCCACATGGCCGCCATCTCCACCGTGTGCGGGGCGATGTGAATACCCTTGACCTTGTCGCGGCCGAAGTCCTTACCGTAAATCTTGATCTCGTCCGTCAGCCGGATGTTATAAGGAATATCTATCTTGATGGTGCGGTCGCGGAACGCCTCCATTAGCTCGTTTGATTGAAGCTTTTTGTACTCCGGCTCGTTCGTGTGGCCGATGATGACCTCATCGATGTCGGTCTGGGCGAACTTCTTGGGCTTGATCGTGTGCTCTTGCGTCGCCCCCAGCAGATCGTACAGGAACGCCACGTCGAGCTTTAGAATTTCGATGAACTCGCAGATACCGCGGTTCGAGATGTTCAATTCGCCGTCAAAATTGAACGCCCGCGGGTCCGAGTCCGAGCCGTAGAGGGCGATCTTCCGATAGTTGATGTCGCCGGTCAGCTCGGTGGAATCCTGGTTTTTCTCGTCCTTGGGCTGGAACGTGCCGATGCCGACGCGGTCTTTCTCCGCCAGCACAACACGCCGCACGACCACGTGATCCATCACCGCGCGCCAATCGCCTTTATAGCGAATCAGCAGATCTTCGAACGTCTTGCGGCAGAACGGGTCCAGGTCGCCGTCCACACGCACCTGGCGATCTTCCGGCAGGTCGGCGTTCAGCTTGGCCAATATGTCCCGCCGCGCGCGACGCGGAATCAGCTTCAGCGGTTCCTCGTGCATGGGGCACGTCGCAACCTCGGCCTCGTTGACGTCGCCGATGCCCTTCCACGCGAAGCTGTAAAGCGCCCCCTCATCCAGCCGCGAATAGTGCTCCAAGCCCTTCTTCAGCAGACGCACGATGGTGCTCTTGCTCGAACCCACCGGCCCGTGCAGCAGCAGGATGCGGCGGTCGGTCCCGTAGCCCTGGGCGGCCGACTTGAAGCAGTCGACCAGCCGCATCAGCGCCCCGTCCAGCCCGTACACTGCATCCGCCCCATTGTCGAACGGATCGTCGAAGAACTTGTAGTGCACGTACTCCTGCTTCATGCTCGTGTAGCGCTGCGTGCCGGAGTACAGGATCATGTCGTAAATGCGCTGGAACGCGTTGCGCGCGATGCGCGGATTGGCCAGCACCATGTCCAGGTACTCCCAGAACGTTCCCTCCCAGTGCTGCTGGCGGAACGACTCGCTGTCCAGATGCCGGTCGACGATCGTCAATATCTCGTCGCGCTTGGCCATCGTACGCCTCCGTGTCGTGTCTCAGGCTGCCGCCTGCACCTGTGGTACGTTCCGTCCGCCCCGTGGATTCTGGCTCCAGTCGGCCACCGCGGGCGGTGGCGGCCGCCTGATGCTAGGAAACGGCACTATTTTAGTCAAATGATCTGGCGCCTCTTTCGCCGGCCGCACCCGTGCGCCGCGCACGCAACTGCCGCCTCATTTGTCAGGGCTGCGCGGCCGGCGCAGGAGCCGGCGGGCGAGCCGCCGAACCGACTGACATGCTGCCGCATTTAGGACAGCGCAGGATGGTCGCGGCTGTTTCCCGGTCCTCGCGCCCCAGCTTAAGGACGAATTCTTCTCCGCACTCGGAGCAGCGCCAAACCTTCCAGCAATCGTGAACCTTGCACTTCGGGCACGTGAGCGGGAATTTGTCACGCGTGCTGAGCTGAACCAGGTGCTCGTGGCCGCATTGCCCGCAGCGCAGTTTGTCAGCGTAAACGCGCGGCTGCGGGGCCACGCGGTCTTGAGAGCTGAGCGCATGATACAGCCACGCTGCACCGCCGATCAGCACCAGGCCCAGCAGCACGCCCGCCACGTTACGGCGCCAGTGCCGCGCGTAAGCGTTGAGTTCAACGTCGCCCCGACGCTCCAGCATCGGTCGATAGCTGGTCAGCTTTTGTGGACGGCGGCCCAGGCGCACTTCGATCGATCTCCCGCCGAATTATACTCGATCCGCCCTGCGGCGCTGCAACTCGCTATTCCGCTCTTCTGCTGTGGGTCTGCCCGGAAATGCGCACGGGCCCGTTCTGGTGCCGGCTTCTCCGCGCTGTATCATGGCTCGGCCATTGTCAACTTCACGAGGATCCAGAATTGACAAGCGCTCTCAACTTCCGAACCGGCATCGGCTACGACCTGCATCGCCTGACCCACGGCCGCCCGCTCGTGCTGGGGGGCGTTCGCATACCACATGAGCGCGGCCTGCGCGGCCACAGCGATGCCGACGTCGTGCTGCATGCCCTATGCGATGCGCTACTGGGCGCCGCCGGCCTGGGAGACATTGGCGAGCTGTTTCCAGACAGCGATCCGAAGTGGGCCGGCGCGGACAGCCGGCTTTTCCTGGCCGACGTGCGGGCGCGAATCGCCGCCGCGAACTTCCGAATCGTCAACGCCGACATCATCATTCACGCTCAAGAACCGCGCCTCGGACCACTGAAAGCGGATATTCGGCACTCCCTCAGCGAACTCTTGAGCCTGCCCCCCGACGCAGTGGGCGTCAAAGCGACCACCAACGAAGGCTTGGACGCCGTCGGCCGAGGCGAAGCCATCGCTTGCTGGGCGGCCGTCTTATTGGCCGGCACGGTGTAGCCGGCACGGTGGGCAGGACGGCGGGCTTGGTTACAATCACCGCAGAAGTTGAGTCGCGCTTTGATCACCCATTCTCCCGTTTCGCCGCCCCCTCCCGCCGTCGTGGTACGCAACCTCGAAAAACGCTTCGGCGATTTCGTCGCCGTGCACAACGTAAGTTTCGAAGTGGCCGCCGGGCAGATCTTCGGGCTCCTCGGCCCGAACGGGGCCGGCAAATCGACCACCATCCGCATGCTCTGCGGCATTCTCACCCCCACCGCCGGCTCGGGCACCGTTGCCGGCTTGGACATGCTCACCGAGCCGGAACGCATCAAGGCCCGTATCGGCTACATGAGCCAGCGCTTCTCGCTCTATGAGGATCTGACGGTCGCGGAGAACATCGACTTCTACGCCGGAATCTACGGCCTCTCCCGGGCCCGCCGCCGCGAGCGCAAGGAATGGGTCATCGAAATGGCCGGCTTGCAGGAACACCGGCGCTCGCGAACCGCGATTCTCTCCGGCGGCTGGAAGCAGCGGTTGGCCCTGGGTTGCGCAATTCTGCACGAGCCGCCGGTCGTCTTCCTCGACGAACCGACCGCCGGCGTCGACCCCATCAGCCGCCGTCGGTTCTGGGATCTGATCTACGGCATGGCGGCCGGCGGCGTAACCGTCTTCGTCACCACGCACTACATGGACGAGGCGGAATACTGTGACCGCATCGGCCTGGTCTACCGCGGCGAGTTGATCGCTACTGACACGCCCGAGCGGCTCAAAACGCAGCTCCACGGCGAAGACGTGCTGGAAGTCGAGTGCGATCGCCCGCAGGATGCGCTGGCCATTCTCGAACAGGTGCCCGGCGTCAGGGAAGCGGCCCTGTTCGGAAAGGGTTTACACGTGGTGGCCACGAAGGGCCCGGCGGCGGTGCAGGCTGTGCAAAGTGCGTTAGCGGCGCACGCTTTCGAGGCCACGCGCGTCACACGCATCGCGCCCTCTCTGGAAGATGTCTTCGTTTCGCTCATCGAAGCCCGCGACCGCCAGGAAGCCCCGCAAGCCGAGGTCCGCGAATGAGTTGCCGCCCCACCCGCGGGTTTGACCCGTTCAGCACGCTCGGCTAGTCTGGCCACTTTCGTATTTTGGGTGAAATCGTAGCCCGGGCATGGGACAGAATCGACCGAAAGCCGCCAAACCTCGCGATTCCGCCAAGGAACCGGCGGTCCAGCAGATCGCCTCCTTCGTGGGCTTTTTCATCTATCTCCTCGTCCTAAAGAGCTTTTTTCTACCGCTTTTTGTGATCCCTACGGGTTCGATGGCGGAAACGCTCTACGGCGCTCACGCGATTCATACCTGTCCCAACTGCGGATTCGAGTACCCGATCGGAATTTCGCCGCCCCCTCATCGAGAAATCCCCATTATCCGCTGCCCGAATTGCGGCTGGCAGGAATTCACCGACTCTCCCACGTTGCTGCCGCGCTATCGTTCCCCCATTCTGCGGATCGATGGCTCGATTGACAGTCCGCTGCACGCGCGCGGCGGCGATCGAATTATGGTCCACGGCTGGGCCTACGACTTGGGCGGGCGATACGCGCCGCGGCGCTGGGACGTGGTCGTCTTCAAGGTACCCAGCGATCTGACAACCAACTACATCAAGCGCCTGATCGGCATGCCCGGCGAACAAATCGAAATCATCGATGGCGATATTTGGGTCGCACCGCCCGGCGGCGAGCCGGCCATCGCCAATAAGCCGCCCGAGGTCCAGGAGGCGCTCTGGTTCTCGTTCTACAACCATGACTTCCCCCCCGCGGGGCCCTCCCAGGACAGGCGCTACCATCCGCGTTGGATCACGGTTGGCAACAGCGGCGGCTGGCAGGGTTTGGACACGCGCTTTCCCAGCTTTAATGGCGAGCCCGGCGAGGAAGGACGGATCATGTTCGTGACTGAGGCCGGGGCCACTATGAACCCCGGCCTCATCACCGACGTCTACGGCTATGACCGGCCCGCCGCCCGGGACAATCGGGGCAACCTCCGGCCGGTGGAACCGCACATCGTCTCCGATGTGCGCTTGAGTTGCCGCGTGAATTTCGATTCCGATGCGTCGCCGGAGACCTTTGTTGAGTTGAGCACTACTAAGAACGGCGACAGTTTCTTCGGCCGCATCTACGCCAACGGCCGATTGACGCTGGAGCACGTCGGCAAGAGGGGCGTACGGGAATCATGGGGGGAGGCGCGTCTGGAGCACCCCGGGCGGCCGTTAGTATTCGCACTCGCCAGCGTGGATTACACGGTCAGCCTACAGGTGGACGGCAAGGTTACCCTGCAATCCACGCCCGAGCAGTACCATGTCGACGCCGAACAGGCCCGCGCGCACAGCGAGACCGCGATGTCGCCCCAATTGCTGATCACTGCCGGCGGAGGGCCGGTCCATTTGGCGCATTTGCTCATCGAGCGCGACGTCTATTACACCAGCGATTTGGGAACGGGCACCGCAGGCTACGGCACACAGCGGCACCCGATCACGTTGGGGCCGAACGATTACTTCATGCTGGGCGACAATAGTCCGTACAGCCAGGATTCCAGGTATTCGTTCGTCTCCAGCCCGGACGAGCCGCTGTTGGCCTCGTATGTGAATCCCGACTATCAGCGGGGCACGGTGCCCGGTGACCAGCTTATTGGGCCGGCCTTCCTCGTGTACTGGCCAGGAATGGCGCAGCTCCTGCCCGACCGATATATGAGTGGAGCTTTGCGGCATCTAAATATATTGCCAACGCCCGGCCGCATCCGTTGGATACGCTGACATCGCCGAGGTCCATGGCCTTGCAGGTCTGCTATTGAACAGCTTGCCCCCGGAAAACAACCCTATAGTCCGGACGGTGCCCGCACCCACCGCGTGCCCGTCCTCGCAGGCCACCCGTGTCGTCGAGACCCTCCAGACCGTCTTGACGGCCCTGCTGCTCGCGTTCGTCTTCCGGGCCTTCCTGGTGGAAGCATTCATCATTCCCACCAAATCCATGGCCCACTCTCTGCTCGGGGCGCACGCCACGCGGACCTGCCCGGCCTGCGGCTGCGAATTCGATTTTGAACCCGCGCACGACGTACTCTGCCCGAATTGCCACTTGCGCACGCCGCTACGGGCCGCCGACGTTCCAGAGAAAGCCGGCGACCGCATTCTCGTTCACAAGTGGCCTTACGCGCTGGGCAGGATGTTCGGGCCACACCGCTGGGACGTGATCGTCTTTCGTAATCCGGCCGATCCGAACGAGAGTTACATCAAGCGGCTGGTCGGCCTACCCGGCGAGACTGTTGAAATCGTGGATGGCGACGTCTACATCGACGGCCGGATCGCGCGCAAGACTGCGGCCGCCCAGAGCGTGCTCTGGTTCCGCGTATTCGACCAGAACCACCTGCCCGCGCCGCAAGTCGCAGACCCAGCCGGCCCACGCTGGGTCGCCGATATTCCGCCGGGCCATGTGCCGGCGTGGTCCGGTCTGGACTGCCGCGTGATTCGTTTCACCGGTTTGCAGCTCCCTGAACAAGGCATAATCTTCGCCCCGCCCGATGAAGAGTATTGGGAGGACGTATACGCCTACAACCGCGGTCCGTCCCCCCGGCCCGCGCCTCTGGTCGGCGATCAGCGCCTTGTGGCGGAGGTCACGGTTCGTGCCGGCGACGGCGCCATGCGATGGGAGCTGTTGCGAGACGGCCGGCGCTTTAGCGCCGAAATCCGCCGCGATGGACGCCTCGCGCTTACGACCAACACAGTCGATCGTCCGCACGAGGTTACGCAGATAGGCACGCTCCAGCACGCTTCCTTCGACGCTGGCCGCCCCTATGTGATCGAATTCGGCCACCTGGACTATCGCGTCTACCTGGCCATCGACGGCAAGATTGCCATCGCGACCAGCGATGCGCAGTACCACCCCGATCTGCCCCGGCTGCGCGAATTCAGCCGCACGTCGCCTCTGCGGCTGCGGGTGGCGGCCGAAGACCTGGATTTGGAACTGCGCGGCCTGCGAATCGATCGCGATGTGTATTACACCTACCGCAACTCCACGCAGCGCGCGTACGCCGGACATATGTTTGCCCTCAACGCAGACGAGTACTTCGTATTGGGTGACAACAGCCCCGACAGCCACGACAGCCGGGAATGGGTCGAGCGTGGCGTACACCTGCCCGACGATTACCGCCCCGGTACTGTCCGCGCCGACCAGATTGTCGGACAGGCGGCGTTCGTGTATCTTCCCGGATTGTTGCCCGAAGGCCGGTCCGGGCGATGGCGCTTGCCTGACCTGGGACGCGTCCGATTTGTGCGGTAATGGTAGCATCCGGCGACTGTCGAAAAACCACCACTGCTTTGGGGTTTTCAACAGACTCGCGAGGCGTCCGGAACGAAATAGGGGCAACGCGACCAAAAGCCCGGTTTAGGATTCATAGCCAGTGTGCGGGACGCATTATAACAAGGCGTTAAAACGCCGTAACTTCAGGTCCGGCAAGGCCGTGCGCGATTACGTTCGAGAAATGTTAGGGTTTCGCAAGGCGGCAGCGTTATCGGTAGTCAGCCGCGCACCATATCCCTCGTTTCCGCCCGGACTTGCGCCGCTGTCAACAGGTTGTCCACAAAGGCGGTTGGCCCTGATCCGAGGCATTTTTTGATGCTGTTGGAGGCCAGAAAGCTCGTAAAAGCGTACAACGGGCGCACCGTTGTTGATCACGTCACCTTCCGGGTCGACGAGCGTGAAATTGTGGGCCTGCTCGGCGCCAACGGCGCCGGAAAAACAACCAGCTTTCGCATGACGGTCGGCATGATCGCCGCCGATGAGGGGCAGGTCATTTTTGACCACGCCGATATCTCTGCCCTGCCGATGTACCAGCGCGCCCGCCGCGGCATGGGCTATCTTTCGCAAGAGCCCAGCGTCTTCCAGCGCTTGACGGTCGAAGACAACCTGCTGGCAATTTGCGAAACGCTCCGGCTGACCCGTAAGGAACGCGAACGCAAAGTCGCCGAACTCCTCGACCAGTTCGGATTGACCATCGTCCGAAAGAACCTCGCCAAAAACGTCTCGGGCGGCGAACGGCGCAAGCTGGAAATCGCCCGCGCCCTCATCACCCAGCCGCGTCTGATACTGCTGGATGAGCCATTCAGCGGCGTGGATCCAAAGGCCGTCGAGGAGCTTCGCAACGAGATTCTCAAGCTGCGTGACCGCGGCATCGCGATCCTGCTCACCGATCACAACGTGCACGAAACGCTGCGCGTGACGGACCGCAGCTACGTCATCCACGAAGGCCGCGTGATCAGCGACGGCACGCCGCAGAAGCTCATCAACGACCCGCTCGTCCGCGACCATTACTTAGGTAATACCTTCAAGGGCGACGAATTCGGGCCCGCCGATGCCGGGTGAAACGCCGCAACTGGCTATCACCGCGCGTCCGGGGGGAATCGAGCTGCGCGTCAAAGTCGTTCCCGGCGCCTCGCGGAGCCGGCTGGCCGGGCGATTGGGAGACGCGCTGAAGGTGGCCGTGGCCGCTCCGCCCGAAGGCGGGAAGGCCAACGCGGCCCTGATCGAATTGCTCGCATCAGCCCTGGGCGTAAAGCGTGCGGACGTGGCGGTCGTAAGCGGTCACGGCAATCCTCTCAAGCGCGTGTCGGTGAACGGGATAAGCGTGGCGGACGCTCGCGCTCGCCTTTCCGGCGCCGAATGAACGCGACAGCCGGCGAGCCAGGAGCTCGCCTCGGAGTCCTAAGTCACGCAGCGAAAAAGACTTACGCTGGCCGCGGCCATTAATCGGCTTACGTGCTTGAAATGGTACCCGTCAGATGCTATATTCCCCGCGGAGCGCCACCCTATGCTGTCGCTGACCAAGAAGTCTGAGTACGCTCTTATAGCAATCTGCCACCTCGCTCGTGTGGGAGAGCGAGTAGTCAGCGCACGCGAGATTGCCGAGCTACACCAGGTTCCACTACCCCTGCTGATGAACATCCTTAAGCAGCTAAATCAGGCTGGCTGCGTAAATTCCGTCCGCGGGGCGCGCGGCGGCTATTCGCTGGCCGTGCCAGCCGATTCCCTCACGCTCTCGGCCGTGCTGCGAGCGGTTGAGGGTCCCGTGCGGCTGGTCAATTGTGCTCCGGTCGGCACAGGTTCGCGGGCGTGCGAGCGCGCCGGAATCTGCTCAATCCGCTCGCCCATACACAAGCTTCATCACCAGTTCCTGCGGTTCTTGGATGAAGTAACCGTATCGGACGTCGCTTTCGATGAAGCCTACTACGAACGGCCGGTGGGCATGAACGGGGAGGCGGCGGTTAGCGAATGAGACGAATTTACCTCGATAACAACGCGACGACGCAGGTCGACCCGCGCGTCCTGGAGGCCATGTTGCCGTTTTTCTGCGATAAGTTCGGCAACGCCGCCTCGCGCAACCACGCCTTCGGCTGGGAGGCCGAGCAGGCCGTGGAAGCCGCGCGCGAGCAGATCGCTTCTCTGATCGGCGCCGATGCCAAAGAAATCGTCTTCACCAGCGGCGCCACAGAGGGCAACAATACCGCTATCAAGGGCGTGGCCGCGATGTACGCCGAGCGCGGCAAGCACATTATCACGCAGGCCACCGAGCACAAGGCGGTGCTCGACCCCTGCCACTGGCTGGCGGAGCAGGGCTATCGCGTGACGGTGCTGCCGGTCGACGCTAAGGGCATGGTGGACTTGGAGCAGCTCAAGCAGGCCATGACGCCGGACACCATCCTGGTCTCGATCATGCATGGCAACAACGAAATCGGCACGGTTCAGCCGATCGCCGAAATCGGCCGCCTGTGCAAAGAGCGCGAGGTGCTGTTTCATACTGACTGCTGCCAGACTTTCGGCAAGCTGCCGATCAACGTCGAGGAAATGGGGATCGACCTTTTGACCTGCAGCGCGCACAAAATACACGGGCCCAAGGGCGTCGGGGCGCTCTACGTGCGGCGCAAACGGCCGCGCGTGCGTTGTGCCCCCGTCCTGCACGGCGGCGGGCATGAGCGCGGCGTCCGCTCCGGCACGCTTAACGTGCCCGGCATCGTGGGTTTGGCCAAGGCGGCCGAGATTAGCGGGCGGGAGATGGAAAGCGAGCCGGCCCGCCTGGCTGCCCTGCGCGACCGGCTCAAGGACGCAATTATCTCGAAATTGGACGCGGTGCACTTGAACGGCCACCCGACCCTCCGCACGCCCACCAACCTGAACCTCTCGTTCGCGTATGTCGAGGGTGAGAGCCTGATGATGGGCATGCCCGAGGTGGCGGTCTCCAGCGGCTCGGCCTGTACGAGCGCCTCGCTGGAGCCGAGCTATGTCTTGCGGGCCATCGGCGTCGGCGACGACCTGGCCCACGGCAGCATCCGTTTCTCGCTGGGCCGCTTCAACACGGCCGACGAAGTGGACTACGTCGCGGAGCGCGTCGTGGCCACGGTCCGCAAGCTGCGGGAAATGAGCCCGTTGTACGAGATAGCGCAGGAAGGCGTTGATTTGAAGGCAGTTGAATGGACTAGGGAATAGGCGGGAGCAATACCGTGCCTTACGGCGACAAAGTCATCGACCATTTCCAGCGCCCGCGAAACGTCGGTTCGCTGGACAAGACCAGTCCCAACGTCGGCACCGGCATCGTTGGGGCGCCCGAGTGCGGCGACGTAATGAAGCTGCAGATCCTGGTGGATGAGAACGACAACATAGTCGACGCCAAGTTCAAGACCTTCGGCTGCGGCTCGGCCATCGCCTCCAGTTCGCTGGCGACCGAGTGGCTGAAGGGCCGCAAGCTCGACCAGGCGCTCGACATCCGGAACACCGATATTGTGCGGGAATTGGCCCTGCCCCCGGTTAAAATACATTGCAGCGTTCTCGCCGAGGATGCGATCCGCGCTGCGGTTGAGGATTTGCGCAAGAAGAAGGGCGCGCGGAGCTCCGCAGTTGAGGGCAACGGCGCTAAGTAATTGCGGTATCGTTTGGCGGCCGCCGGGCCGCTTTTGGAGTTGATTATGGAAAACCCGTCGCAGCCCAACGTCGAACCGACGCCGGCTCAGCAACCGACGGCCTCTCTCGCCGGCCTGCGCGAGCGGGCCGTGCCGGCCACGCCCACCGAAGGCATCCGCCTTTCCCCCAAGGCCGCTGAGCAGATCAAGAATATTCTCCAGAAGGAGAACTACCCCGATA
The DNA here is from genome assembly GCA_012515775.1 of Phycisphaerae bacterium. Classification (GTDB taxonomy): domain Bacteria; phylum Planctomycetota; class Phycisphaerae; order UBA1845; family Fen-1342; genus JAAYXS01. Next base: position 290 of record JAAYXS010000538.1, on the reverse strand, counting down.
CGATGTACCTGTACGTCGGCGTCAAGGGCGGCGGGTGCAGCGGTCTGCAATACGTGCTGGATTTGCGGGATGGAGCACACGTGCCGGCCAGCGAATCGGACGAAGCCTTCGTGTCCGAAGACATCCTCATCGTCTGTGACCTGAAGAGCTACATCGTGGGCAACCTGTCCGGAACCGAGATCGACTATCGCGACGGCCTGATGGGCGCCGGCTTCACCTTTAACAACCCCAACGCCAAGCACACCTGCGGCTGCGGCTCCAGCTACTCGGCTTAGCCCGGACGGGGTGCC
>JAAYXS010000077.1 GCA_012515775.1 Phycisphaerae bacterium | reverse complement strand
TTGTCGCGGGAACAACAAGTCGCGAGCCAGACACCTTCAATAAAGGACCGACAAAATGCCAGAACAACAAACCGCAACTCGCCCAGCGCAGGCCCAGAAGGAACAGCCCGGCCGCGAACACCTGATGCACCCAGGACCCGAGTCGCAGGCCCGACGCTATAAGCCAGCCGGCAAGCTCGCGGGCAAGACCGCCTTGATAACCGGCGGGGACAGCGGCATCGGCCGCAGCGTCGCCGTCATGTTCGCCAAGGAGGGAGCGGACGTGGCCATCGTCTACCTCAATGAGCACCGGGACGCGGATGAAACCGGCCGGCTGATCGAGGCTGAGGGCCGCCGCTGCCTGAAGATTGCCGGCGACGTGGGCCGCGCCGACTTCTGCAAAGCGGCGGTCGAGCAAACCGTGCGCGAATTCGGCAAGCTCGACATTCTTGTTAATAACGCCGCTGAACAGCACGTCCAGCAGACACTGGAGGATGTCACTGAAGAGCAGCTCCGGCGCACTTTTGAAACAAACTTCTTCGGCTACTTCCTGATGACCCAGGCCGCCTTGAAGCACATGAAAGAAGGCGGCGCGATCATCAATACGACTTCCGTGACGGCTTTCCGCGGCAGTCCGCACCTGATCGACTACGCCTCGACCAAGGGCGCCATCGTTGCGTTTACCCGCTCGCTGGCGAAGTCACTGGCCAAGCGCGGCATCCGCGTCAACGCCGTGGCGCCCGGCCCCATTTGGACGCCGCTGATACCGGCCAGCTTTCCGCCCGAGCGGGTGGCGGAGTTCGGGGCGGACGTGCCTCTCGGCCGGCCGGGCGAGCCGGACGAGGTCGCACCGTGCTTCGTCTTTCTAGCCAGCGAGGACGCGTCCTACATGACGGGTCAGATCCTTCACCCCAACGGCGGCGAGATCGTGGGAAGCTGAATGAACCATCGCCGACAGCCCTCTAACTGGGGACAGTCCCAGTGACTGTCCCCAATTATACGATCTAGCGAGAAGGCTCCATGTAGTTGCGAGCCTTCTCGATTAGTCGCTCATCCGAACATGCGGCCACTACGGAACAAACCGGCACGGCAACGTCAAGGCGTGCCGAAGTCGAGCGAGGTACGTGCGACGCGGTATCTCGACCGCGCCGAAGCGAGCCAGGTGCGGCGTGGTCCACTGCGTGTCGAGCAGCGTGTAGCCCCGCTCTTTTAGCCGCTCGACCAGTGCCACCAGCGCCACCTTCGAAGCCCCGCTTACGCGGAAGAACATCGATTCGCCGAAAAACGCCCCGCCCAACGCGACGCCGTAAAGTCCGCCCGCCAAGCAGCCCCCCTGCCAGGCTTCGACGCTGTGCGCAAAGCCGAGCCGATGAAGTTGCTGATAAAGTTCGATTATCTGCGATGAAATCCAGGTGCGGCGGCCGGCGGCGCAGCACGAGATTACCTCGTCGAAGGCCGTGTTGATCCGGATTTCGAAAACCTTTCGGCTGACAAGTTGCCGCACGGTGCGCGGCACGTGGAAGCGGTCGAACTCGAAAACCGTGCGCGGGTCGGGGCTGAACCAGTAAATCGTGCCATCGTCGTCGGCCATAGGGAAAATGCCCTGGCGGTAACCCGCGAGGACCAATTCAGGGGTGATGGGCATCTGCATGGCACGTGTCGCGGGAGGGAATTATCGATAAGTTTCTCCGGAACATCAGTCGGAGCCTGCCACCTTTAGGATGGGCCGTTTGAGCCCGCTACGCAAGTCTGCCAGGCCGGCGCTAAAAACCGGAAAGGGGCGCCAGCGGGCAGTTGTGGGCGGGCGGCGCGGCTTGTAAGCTATCGCCCTTCGTTCGGAGCCCCCTAGTTGTCACAACAAACCCACGGAGATTCGGCATGACGCCCGAAATGGTGCTCGAATTCATCAAAACCAATCACATTGAGTACGCGGATCTGAGGTTTTTGGATTTTCCCGGGCTTTGGCAGCATCTGACTGTTCCGGCCCGGGAAGTGACGCTGGATTCGTTCAAGGACGGGTTCGGGTTCGACGGTTCGTCCATTCGCGGCTGGCAGGCGATAAACGAATCGGACATGCTCATCGTGCCCGTGGCCGAGACGATGATTCTGGACCCGTTTTTCCAGCACCCGACCATCTCAATGATTTGCGACGTTAAGAACCCGCTCACGCGTTCCGAGTACTCGCGCGATCCGCGTTCGGTGGCGCGCAAAGCGGCGGCCTACATGAAGAACACGGGCATCGCTGACACGGCCTACTTCGGGCCGGAGTTGGAGTTCTTCATCTTCGACAAGGCGATCTATGACCAGGGCATGAACTTCGCCAGGTACGAGGTCGATTCGCGCGAGGGCGTGTGGCGGCGCGGGCGCGACGAGCCGGACAACCTGGGCAACCAGTTGCGGGCGAAAGAGGGTTACTTCCCCCTGCCGCCGGCCGATTCAATGCACAATCTGCGCGGCGAGATGGTGGCCGTGCTTGAGCAGTGCGGAATTCACGTCGAGACGCACCATCACGAGGTCGCCACCGGCGGGCAGGCCGAGATCGACATGCGTTACGACCGGCTGGTGCGCATGGGCGACAAGGTCATGACCTACAAGTACATCATAAAGAATGTCGCGGCGCGGCACGGGAAAGTCGTGACGTTCATGCCGAAACCGCTGTTCGGCGACAACGGCAGTGGGATGCACACGCACTTCTCGCTGTGGAAGGACGAAACGCCGCTGTTCTTCGGAAACAAGTACGCCGAGCTGTCCGACCTGGCGCTGTGGTCCATCGGCGGCCTGATCAAGCACGCCGGCAGCCTGCTGGCGTTCTGCTGCCCGACCACCAACAGCTACAAGCGGCTGGTGCCGGGCTACGAGGCCCCGGTGAATCTGATTTACTCGTCAGGGAATCGCTCAGCCTTCGTGCGCATACCGATGTATCAGCACAACCCCAGGACCAAGCGCATCGAGTTCCGCTGCCCGGATTCGAGCTGCAACCCGTACCTGGCGTTCAGCGCGATTCTCATGGCGGCCCTCGATGGAATTCAGAACCGGATCGATCCGGGGCCGGCGGTGGACGGTAACTTGTACGATTTCTCGCCGGAGCGGCTGGCGGACATTGGCCACACACCGGCCTCGCTGGACGAAGCGCTGCGCGACCTGGACAAGGACCACGAATACCTGCTGCGCGGCGGCGTGTTTACGGAGGACGTGATCCGCTACTGGATCAAGTACAAGATGGATTGCGAAGTGACGCCGCTCCGTTCGCGGCCGCACCCGTACGAGTTCTGCCTGTATTTCGACATCTAAAGTGCGGCCCGGGAGGGCGACGCCCCTGCTGAACCCCGGCCGCGGGCTCGCCCTCCCGAGCCAGCTTATCGTTAATGACGACCCTGTAATTGTCGTTCGAGGGCTACGGCGCGTCGGCGGCATTCCGGAGCGCTGCTCTCCGTAGCGGCACTCGGAGCCGGTACGCCGGAGGCGGCACTCAGAGTCCGGCGGTGGTTCGCGGGGCTGCCAAGTTGACAGTTGCGCCATTTGGTTGTGCCCTCACGTGCCAGTGACGTGCTGTTCACCGGCATGTTTCTTGACCCGCACCAGGCGCGTAAGTGTCTGTCTGAGGGCGGTTTACGCACTGCGGGCGAAACCGCTAGGCACGCCTCACAGTGGCATGTTGATTGCTGAGCGGCGCAGGGCAAAACGGCTGCGCGCTCAAAATTGTTTTGACCCGCGCGGCTTAATGAGGCAAAATATAGGATTGGAGCGACACGCATGAAGAATGTCGGGATTCGTCCGCTCGGGGACAAGGTGCTGATCAAACGGCTTGAGGCGGAAGAGACCACCGCCGGCGGGATCGTATTGCCTGACACGGCCAAGGAAAAACCCAAGCGCGGGACCGTTCTCAGCGTCGGTGATGGGAAGTTGTTGGACACCGGCGAGCGGAAACCGCTACAAATAAAGAAGGGGGACCAAGTTCTGTTCACAAGTTACGCCGGCACCGAAATCAAGGTGGGCGGCGAAGAAATGATCATTATGGACGAGGGCGATATACTCGCTGTACTGGAGTAGTACATGCCGGTGGCACAGGGCTTCCAACTTGAGCGCGCCGTAGCCGACGCGGTCAGTCTGGTGAATGCACATTCAGGCCAGACCAGCGTCACCCTACGGTTCCACTCGGCCGAGTTCGGCGAAGTAGATTTCATCGCGCATACGGCCAGCCTGAAGGGTGATCGGTTCGAGTTTTCCTCGGGATTTGAAACGTATGATGGCCGGCTTGACGAGCTGGCAAACATCAAAGCCGAGGTAATTCGTCACTGATGGCGCTGCCTGCGTGCTGACTTCAAAGGCTGACAGGCAGGGCGAGATAGAACTGTTCGCCTGCTTCTTTAGGCTGCGGCGTGCCAGTTTGACATAGGGGCCCGAGTGGATTGGCCGGTTTGGGGCGCTCTTTGCGAGTTGTAAGTACCTGATTTTCAAGCCACTTACGGCAGTCGGCTCATTCCCGCGACACGTTGGAACGGAACTTGAATGCCGCTGGGTCGGCGGAGTGTTTTGTTCGTTGTTGGCCGGCGTGGGCCAGTGCGGCTCGTAGGAACGCGACCGGGTTGAGAACCGCTCCCTTGAGTTATGGCAGACCGGTTTAGTGCCGGTCTACAGGTGTGTCAGACCGGCTTGAACCCGGTCCACAAGTTTTCTGACAAATTCGGACAAGTGTCGGCGGGCTTCGATCCGCCGGCAGATACGGCCTAGTTAGGAGAGGTCGATGGCAGCAAAGCAAATTGCGTATGAGATGGAAGCTCGCGAGGCGATTCGGCGCGGAGTACGCCAACTCGCCCGGGCCGTGAAGGTGACGCTTGGACCGCGCGGTCGCAACGTCGTTCTCGAAAAATCGTTCGGCGTGCCGACGGTGACGAAAGACGGCGTGACAGTCGCGAAAGAGGTCGAGCTGGAAGACGCGTATGAGAACATGGGCGCCCAGATGGTGAAGGAAGTCGCCAGCAAGACGTCCAAGGACGCCGGCGACGGAACCACCACGGCGACCATCTACGCCGAGGCCATTTACGATGAGGGCCTCAAGAACCTGGCGGCCGGTGCGAACGCGATGGAGCTGAAGCGCGGCATCGACTTCGCCGTCGAAACGGTCGTCGAGGCGTTGCAGAAGATGGCCGTGCCGGTCAAGGGCAAGGAGCAGGTGGCCCAGGTCGGCATGTGCGCCGCCAACCAGGACCGGGAGATCGGCGACAAGATCGCCGAGGCGATGGACAAGGTCGGCAAGGACGGTGTTATCACGGTCGAGGAGGGCAAGGGGATCGAGACGACCGTCGACCTGGTCGAAGGCATGCAGTTCGACAAGGGCTACATCTCGCCGCATTTTGTGAACAAGCCCGAGTCGATGGAGGCCGTGCTCGAGAACTGCTACGTGCTGGTTCACGAGAAGAAGCTCAGCTCGATCAAGGACATGTTGCCGCTGCTGGAGAACGTGGCGCGGGCCGGCAAGCCGTTGTTGGTCATCGCCGAGGACGTGGAGGGCGAAGTCCTGGCGACGCTGGTCCTGAACAAGCTCCGCGGCATCATCCAGTGCTGCGCTGTAAAGGCCCCGGGCTTCGGCGATCGCCGCAAGGCCATGCTGGAGGACATCGCGATCCTGACCGGCGGGACGGCGGTATTCGAAGATCTGGGCATCAGCCTGGAGAAGATGAAGCTGGACGAGCTGGGGCGTGCCAAGCGCGTGATCGTCGACAAGGACACCTGCACGATCATCGAAGGCGCCGGCGACCCGAAGAAGGTCAAAGGCCGCATCGAGGCGATCAAGAACGAGATCGAGCTGACCACCAGCGATTACGACCGTGAGAAGCTCGAAGAGCGGCTGGCGAAGCTGTCCGGTGGCGTGGCGCAGATCAACGTGGGTGCGGCGACCGAAGTCGAGATGAAGGAAAAGAAGGCGCGCGTCGAGGACGCCTTGCACGCGTGCCGCGCAGCGGTGGAAGAAGGCATTTTGCCGGGCGGCGGCGTGGCGGTTCTGAGGGTCAGCAAGGCGCTGGACCGGAGCGAGAAGAAGCTGGAAGGCGATCAGAAGACCGGTGTGGATATCGTGCGCCGCGCGCTGCGGGCCCCGATCAAGCAGATCGCGGAGAACGCCGGCCTGGACGGGTCAATTGTGGCCCAGAAGGTGATCGAGTCCGACGATCCGAACTTCGGCTACAATGCCCTGACGAATGCTTATGGCGACATGATCAAGATGGGCGTGATCGTTCCGCTGAAGGTGGAGCGCATCGCCCTGCAGAACGCCGCCAGCGTGGCCGGCCTGCTCCTGACCACGGATGCCGCGGTGAGCGAGATCAAGGAAAAGGAAGAGGAAAAGAAGGGCGGCCACGGCCACATGCACTAAGGCCACCGCCGCCTGGCGCCAAGTCTGAGTGTGCTACGGCCGGAGCGCTGCCGCGCTCCGGTCTTTTTTTTACCCTCGCTCGTACGCGAATCCGTTTCGGACGGCCTCCCGCGCAGCCATCGCAGACTCAACTCGCCCCCAGGAACCCCCGGGGCAAGTGCCGCCCGCCCCTCTACGCCTTATCGGCCTATACTTCCTATTTATACGATCATCGACGGTATTCCTAGGTCCCCTCCCCTTTTTTTTCATGTCACGTTGCCCTCGTCTTCGCCCGCTTCATCTGCCCCGCCCCTGTGAGCTTTGCACCCTTGACGCTCTCGCCCATGCCCGGCCGGCAGACTGCCTCACCCCAACACCGTCTCCTCTCAGCCGCCTACCTTGCTGAACTCGGCGATCATCGACAACTGGTAGTCAACCGTGCCGCGCTCGTCGGCAAAGTCCGCCGTCAGCAGGAAGTCAAGTTGCAGTGTTCCGGCTTCGGTGACGCGATAGACGTCGGTCTCGGTGCCGGGCATCGAGAAGAAGACTTGGCCGGTGGCGGGATTTACGAAGTTGACCTGCGTCAGCCAGGTTACGATCACGCCATCGTCAATTATCTGCACTTCACCATTCATGTAATCGACGCGCAGGCCGCCCATGTCAAGCGTGTGATCGTGTAGCATAGGCAGGCCATCGGCAGTGATCACCACACTCCAGCTCGGCCATTCAGTCTCATTGTATATTTCCGGGCCGGCCACAGTTGCAAACAATCCGGTACAGTGTGCAGTCTGGCACACGAACACCGGCCCACTGTACCGGCCCGGCGGGATCGGCAGCGGCTCATCCGGTACCGGCTGCCCGTCACTGCCGTCTTCACCCGCCGCGGGGCTCCCGCTTGTTTCATTCGGCGCCGAACCGTCTGCGCTCGTTTGGTCGTCTGCCGGGTCGACTGCCAGCGTGCTTTCTCCGGGCCCTGGACCCGGGCTGTTCTCCACCGGTGCTGGAGTATCGCCGGCGCTGTCGGGCGTGACATGAGCCTGCTCGTCGACCGGCGCCGGGCCGGGTTCAGTCTGGCGGTCCAATACCGGGCAGCCGCCCAGCAACAAAGCCGACATGACAATGGCGCCCACCATGGCGTGAAATCTCATGATCCTCGCTCCTCTGCGGCTCTCAGTCGAACCGAGCCTAGCACGTTCGAAGCGGGCAAGTCAATCCTTTCTGACCGGCCGGCCACGCGCAATTTCGCCGCCACCGCGGCGCGCACCTCCAAGGCCCATAATTTCTGCCCTGCGGGTGCGAACCCGGCCGCTCGCGCCGCCGCCCGCGCCGCGCCGGCCGGCAACGCTTGCGACCCATAAGTTCTCGCGGACGCGGGGCTTCGCGCCGGCGGCCTCCGAAGACCGTTCGCAGTGGCGCGCCCCCGCGCGGCCGCCTGTCGCAAAACTCAGAAACATTACTGCCGGCGGCAGACTAAACTTCGCTTCAGTTGAATGGCAGTGCATCGGCGGCACTTCCTCCACGCCGCGCAGCGCTACCAATCCGGCCGCCGTGCACTCGCATTCAGACGCCCGAAAGCTGACAAAAAAGAGAATGGCGCTGCGCGACAGCCGCACCTACGATAACCACATGACTACTACTGCCTACGCCACATCGCCCTCGAGCGCCTTAAGTCCAGCGGCCGACGCCGAAGCGCTGCGCGTAGCGTACGAGGTCACGCGCCTCGCTACTGAAGAACTGTGCAGTCCGCTGGAGCCTGAGGACTATGTCATCCAGTCAATGCCGGACGCCAGCCCCGTGAAGTGGCATCTGGCGCACACGAGTTGGTTCTTCGAAACGTTTGTACTCAGGCCTCACTTGGCGGGCTATCACGAGTTCCACCCGCAATATGCGCTCTTGTTCAATTCCTATTACGTAGCCGCCGGTCCACGCTGGCCCCGCCCGGAACGCGGACTTCTCTCCCGGCCGACGGTTGCGGATGTGATGCGTTATCGCCGGCACATTGACCAGCGCATGCAGCGGGTGCTGCGCGACCTGCCGCCGGCCGCCGCACCGACCGTGCTACTCGGCATTCATCACGAGCAGCAACATCAGGAGCTGATTCTCACGGATCTCAAGCACCACTGGTCCTTGAACCCGCTACAGCCAGTGTACAGTCAGGAGAACATGTCGCCGGCTGGCGATGCCCCGCCCCTGAACTGGCTGGAATTCCCGGAGCAACTGGCTTGGATCGGCCACGACGGCCACGGCTTCGCATTCGACAACGAGGCCCGGCGCCACCGCGAGTTCGTGCACGCCTTCCGTCTCGCCAGCCGCTTGGTGACCAACCAGGAATACCTGCGCTTCATGGCCGACGGCGGTTATGAACGCCCCGAGCTGTGGCTTTCGGACGGCTGGGCGGTGCGCCAGGCGCGCGGCTGGACGGCGCCGCTCTATTGGCGGCAGCAGGGCCACTGGACCGTTTACACACTTGCCGGCCGACGGCGTTTAGAGCCCGCCGAACCCGTCTGCCATGTTTCTTATTACGAGGCCGACGCCTATGCTCGCTGGGCGGGCGCCCGCCTGCCGACTGAGGCGGAATGGGAGGTGGCCGCGGCCGGCGCGCCGCTGGCAGGCCATTTCGTCGAGAGCCGGCGGTTTCACCCGTCTTCCGCGCCTGCCGCCGATGACGCCGGCCCACTGCACCAGCTATACGGCGATCTCTGGCAGTGGACGGCCAGTCCATACGTCGGCTACCCCGGCTACCGGCCCGTGACCGGCGCCTTGGGCGAGTACAACGGCAAATTCATGTGCAATCAAATGGTCTTGCGCGGCGCGTCCTGCGCCACGCCACGCAGCCATGCCCGCCGCACGTATCGCAACTTCTTTGCGCCCGACGCCCGCTGGCAATTCGCCGGCATTCGGCTCGCGGAGGACCGGGCGTGATAAGCCAGGCAGTTGCGGCAGCCGCGGACGGCGTGCCGCTAACGGATGAGTTCCTGGCGGACGTGTTGCGCGGCCTGTCGGCCGCGCCGAAGACGCTGCCGTGCAAGTACCTCTATGACGCGGCGGGCTCGCAACTCTTCGATCAGATTTGCGCGCTGCCCGAGTACTACGTGACCCGTGCCGAGATCGCCATTTTGCGGCGGCACGGACGCGAGATTGCAGGCTGCGTCGGCAATTCCTGCACCATAATCGAGTATGGCAGTGGCAACGGGCGCAAGGTGCGGCTGCTGCTCAAGCACTTGCAGCCGCCCCTGGCATACGTGCCGGTCGACATTGCCCGCGAACAGCTCCATTGCTCGGCGCGCGCCCTGGCTGAGGAGCACCCGTATTTGGAGGTGCATCCGCTGTGCGGCGATTTCACCGGGCCCCTGTCCCTTCCGCCCAATGGAGCGCTATTCAGCCGGCGGGTGGTCTACTTTCCCGGTTCGACCATAGGGAACTTCACTCCGCAAGAGGCGCTACGGCTGTTGCGGCAGACGGCCGAACTGTGCGGCCCGGACGGCGGCCTGTTGCTGGCGGCCGACTTGAGGAAAGACCCGCGAGTGATTGATGCCGCGTATAACGATCGCCAGGGAGTAACCGCGGCGTTCAATCTGAACCTGCTTACCCGCATGAACCGCGAGCTGGGCGCGGACTTCGACGTCGACAAATTCTGGCACCATGCCTTCTACGACCCGCGCCCCGGCCGCGTCGAGATGCACCTGGTTAGCCGCACGGACCAGCGAGTGCTGGTGTCCGGGCATCGTTTTGACTTTCGTGCGGGCGAATCGATTTGCACCGAACATTCATACAAGCAAAACCTCGCAGATCTATGTGAGCTGGCGTCAAGCGCGGGCTTCGTGGTCCAGCAGGTTTGGCGAGACCCCTTAAATTATGTCTGCATGCTCTACTTGGCGACCGGATCGTGAGCAGGCTCCTGCGCGGGACCGGACGTCAGGTTAAACGGCGAGCGCGCTGGTTGCCCTCGCTCGCGCTTCGGGCTCGGTCGGGCCGGCTCGAACCAGGAGGCGTCCGGGGTACTGATTTCTCTCCGTTCCTCTCCTATCATGCGGGACATGAGCACCCCCGATACACACGAAAACGATGCCTCGGCCCCGACCGGCAACGAAGCTTCGAGTCCGCAAAGTACGGACGTTGGCCCGCCCGGCCCCGTGCAGCCGCCCGACGACGGACCGCTCCAGGCCGCTATGCGCAGCCTGCCGGCCGTGGACCAGTTGCTGAAGGCGCCGGCTATAGCGAATCTGCTGGCCGAATTCCCGCGCGAAGAGTTGTTGCACGCCATTCGGGCCGTGCTGGACCAGCGGCGCGAGGCGCTGCGCGGCGGCGAGAAAGCGGACGTAGATACGCCCAGCCTCGCTCTGGCCGTGCGCGAGAAGCTGCACGAACGCGCCCGCCCGCACTTACGGCGCGTCATCAACGCCACAGGCATCGTGCTGCACACCGGCCTGGGCCGGGCGCCGCTGGCCCAGGAAGCCATCGACGCAATCGCCGACATCGCGGCCGGATACTGCAATCTTGAGCTGGACCTGCCCACCGGGCGGCGCGGCGACCGGCACGAACACGCGCGCGAGCTATTGGCCGAACTGACCGGCGCGGAAGATGCGCTGGTCGTGAATAACAACGCCGCCGGCACGTTTCTTACGCTTGCGGCCCTCACGGCCGGGCGCGAGGTGATCGTCTCCAGGGGGCAATTGGTCGAGATCGGCGGCTCGTACAGAATGCCGGATATCATGGCCGCAGCCGGCTGCCGGATGATCGAGGTCGGCACGACCAACCGCACGCACCTGTACGACTACGAGCGGGCCATCGGCGATGCGACCGCGGCCCTGCTGCGCGTGCATACCAGCAACTATCGCATACAGGGATTCGTCGAAAGCGTGCCGTTGACCGAGTTGGTTAGGCTGGCACGCAGCCGCGGGATGCTCGTGATCGACGACCTCGGCAGCGGCCTGATCGATCGCGAGTTGCCGTGGCCGGACGAGGGCGCTGTGCCTGGCGGGCCGGTGATCGCGCAGGCGCCCAGCGGATGGGCCGCGACTAGCCAGGCGCCAGCGGGACGGGCGCCGGCGCAGTGGGATGAGCCGGCCGTACGCGAAAGCGTCGTGAGCGGGGCGGACGTCGTGCTTTTCAGCGGCGACAAATTACTCGGCGGTCCGCAGGCCGGCGTGATTGTCGGCCGCGCTCATCTCATCAAGCGCATTCGTCAAAGCCCGCTGGCCCGCGCCGTCCGCCCGGACAAGATGACGCTAGCCGGCCTGGAAGCGACCTTGCGCCTGTATCGTGACCCCGAGGCCCTCGCGCGGCGCTTGCCGGTTTTCCGCATGCTGGCCGCATCGCCCGCGGAGCTCGAAAGAACGGCCGTAGAACTGGCGGATGCCATTCGCCAGGTGCTTCCCGGAGCACAAGTCAGCCAGCAGCCGGATACTTCCGAAGCCGGCGGCGGATCGCTGCCGACGATCGCGTTTCCGACCTGGATAGTAATGGTGCGGCACGGGGCGGTGCCGAGCATGCGCCTGGCAGCAGCCGTGCGGCAGCGCGAGACGCCCGTGATCTGCCGGGTACAGGATGAAGCGCTAGTCTTTGACTGCCGGACGCTGCTGGCGGGCGACGCCGAGCAGATCGCCGCCGCTTTGGCCGAAGCCGTCCGCGAACTGGCCGACGGGTCTTGAGCGTTTGACGCACAAGGCCAGGCCGATCAGCAGCAGGACTGCGGCCCCAATCAGCCACGGGAGCGGCGGAAACACATCCTCCGTAACGGGATCGACGAACCCGGCCCGCTTCAGCAGCGGCAACAGCCCCTCCTCGCGCGTGATGAGCAGGATGATGCTGTTGTGCAGCACGTGGGCCAGGACCGCCGGCCAGATCGACCCCCAACGTATGACCAGCAGTCCCAACAGACAGCCCAGGGCGGCTGTGAGCGGCAGCCGCTGAATCGACATGTGCGTCATGCCGAAGGCGAACGCGACCAGCAGCACCGCCCCGGTTTTACCCATCACATTCCGCAGGCCGCTGAGCGCATAGCCGCGGAAGAACATTTCTTCGCAGAACGCAGGCAGAATGGCGAAGAAGAACAGCACGGTGGGGACCGAAAGGCGTTGCAGCATCTGCTCGTAGGGTGCGACGGCTTCCTTGAAATCCGGCGGCAGCGGCAGGATGCGCTCCTGGAGCGACATCCACACCAGCGCCAGCACCCAACTCGATAGGCCGATGCACAAGCCGGCCGCCAGCCCGCGCCAGCGCGGCGGTGAGAGCGAGAAGGTCGTGCTGATGCGTACGCGTGTGTAGAGCGCCACACCCATCGGCAGCGCCGCCAGCAGCAGCACCAGCGTGAGTGCGAAACCCGCCAGATGCTCCGGTGAACCGGGCGCCAGGCCAGCCCGGAAGAGCGACTGCTGGATGAAGAAGTTCAGCAGATAGACGACCGCCATCAGCAATAAAGCCTGTGCGGCGCTGGGCCAGTTGGAGGGCTTGAAGAACTTGCGTTTGAGCAGAGTCCGGATAGACGCACTGTCGGCGAACAGGACGGCCTCCTGCCCGAAGAGCTTGGCCGCTACCCCGACCGCCGCCAAGGCATAAATGCAGGTCGAAAGTGTGACCCACAGCACCCCTGCGCGGTTGATCTCGCCCATGAACAGTTCGCGCGTCAGGATCACGATATTGGTAACCGGCATGATGAGCAGCGGGCCTTCCAACTCGGTGCCGGGCAGGAGTCCGACCACGGCCGGAATCAACGCCACGACCATTACCGGCATGACGTAGTTCTGAGCTTCCTTGAAGCTGCGGGCAAAACTGCAAACGGCGAGCAGCACGGCGCTGAACATGACGGCCAGCGGGATAAGCGTAACCAGTACCAGCGGCAACGTCCGCAGCGGGATCGTGATGCCGCCTTCCTTGGTAAGGACGTCGCCCAGACCTCCCAGGTAGACGGTACCGCCGATGGAGAGCAAATTCAGCACGGCGCTGAGCATGCCGATCGAGGCCACCACGACAAACTTGCCGGCAATCAAGTCGACTTTGGGCACCGGGGCGGCCATCAAGGTTTCGAGTGTGCCGCGCTCACGTTCGCCCGCGGTCAGGTCGATGGCGGGATAGATCGCGCCGGTGATTGTCATGACTACCAGGATCAGGGCGACGACCTGCCCGATGATCGAGCCGCCGAGTTTTTCGGGCGTGGCTACGCTGAGCTGGGTGATTTGATACGGCTCGATATAGTCGCGGGTCAGGTGTAGGTCCTGAAGGCGGCGCGCGACGACGCGCTCGCTGAGCCGCTTGAACACGCCTTCGAGGGCCGAGGCCGCGAATTGGCTGCGAATTTCGGCCTTATCCATCACCAGCGTGATTTGGCAGGCGCCGCTGGAATCCGGCGTCGGCAGCAGGTCACCACTGACGAGCAGGCCGACATTGGTTAAGCCGGTTGCCACCGCCAAGCGTACGTCACTGACGACCTCCAACCGGTACGGCGGCGGACGGCGGTGGACGGCGGCCTCTTCCGTTTCGAGCCTGCCGCGCCCACTATCGCCGCTTTGTGCATCCGCCTCTTTTTCGGCGGCCTCAACGGCGGCGGGCAACTCTTCCGCGGGTAGACCGGCGGCGGCGGCGAAGCGTGCCAGATCGGGATCGAGAATGCGGGTTTGAAGCCAGTGGCGGACTTCATCCGACGCGACCGCGATCGAGTATTCCTGCTGTTTGAGCTTGCTGACCTGAAGCTCGAACGCCTGCAGCGAGCCAAGCATCAGGGCCGGGTACAGCACCATCGGCACGAGCACCATGGCCACCAGCGTGCGGCGATCGCGCAGCGTGTCGGCGAACTCCTTGCGCCAGATTGTGCTAATCCGCGAGAAGCGGTTCATTCGCATGCACCAGGTGTAGGAAGGCGTCGCTCAGCCGGCTCTGCCCGGTTTGCCGCTTAAGGCCTTCGAGGTCATTCTCGGCTATGAGCCGGCCATCGTGAATCAGGCCGATGCGGCCGCACATCTTCTCGATCTCGTCGAGGGCGTGAGTCGAGAGCAGCACCGCTTTTCCGGCGTCGGCTTGAGATTGAATAAAGTGCAGGATGAGGCGATTGCTGAGCACGTCCAGACCGAGCGTGGGCTCATCCAGGATGAGCACTGGCGGATCAGCGATCAAGGCGCGGGCGATGTTGGTGCGCTGCTTTTGCCCGGTCGAGAGGGCGCCGCAGCGCAGCTTGATGAAGTCGTGCATGCCGAGCCAGTCCACGAGCTCGGCGATGCGCCGGCCGGCCTGTGGGCGCGGAATGTCGTAAAGCACCGCGAAGTACTCGAGAATTTCCAGCGGCGTGAGACGCTGATACAGGCCGGTGTTGGCCGTGAGATAGCCGATCTGCCGCTTGACGGCAGCCTCGTGGTTGGTGACGTCTTTGCCGTTGATGAGGACGCGCCCGGAGGTCGGGCGCAGCAGCCCGCTGACCATGCGGAGCGTGGTAGTTTTTCCCGCGCCGTTGGGGCCCAGCAGGCCATATATCTCGTGCGGGAGCACCCGGAAGCTGATGTTGTCCACGGCAGTTTTCTCAGAGCCGTCCGGATTGGGGAAGACTTTTGTCAGTTCCTGGACTTCGATCATGCAGGCTCCGCGCGGGCCGGCGCTTCCCGCGATTAGCTGCCGCTTTATCTGCCAATCTCATCGACCGTTCGGCGGACGCGAGCGATTGGCGCGCCGGGCGTTCAGCCCACGAAGGTTACCCGAAGGCGCGGGCGCTCGGAAGGGTCCCATATTGGTCAAAGCGAGAACACGCCCCGCCGCCGGCGCGGGGGCAGTCGACCGAGCTTGCGGTTCAATGTTGAGGCTGGCCCGACGAGCTGCGGCCGGGCACGCTGCCGCACCCGGCCGCAAAGTCGTCTCGAACCCGTGTTCCGTTGTCCGGCGCGGTTACTGACAGCCGCCGGTCAGGCATTGCACAAATGGATCGATGTCGAACACGTTGACGTCCCCGTCATCGTTGCAGTCGTTAACGCACAGGAAGCTGCATCCCACTCCCTGGTAGGTGGCCTCCCACACGTCGCGGCTTGTCAGCGCGGACACGAACGGATCAATATCGAATACGTTCACCGCGCCGTCGCAGTTGGCATCGCCCTTGAGCTGGCCGGCGCAACACGGGTTCGGCGTACACACGCTGCCGTCGCCCATGTACGTGCCCGCGCAGGCCGCCGCAGCCAACACGCTACACGCCCCATTCGCGTCGCAACAGGCCCCTTCGCCGCCGCCCTCGGTGCTGAGCGTCGCGCTCGGCCCCAGCGGAGTCTCCACCCCGCCCGAGTTCCGCGCCTTCACCGCGAAGGTATACGCCGTACCCGGCTGCATCCCCTGCAACGTGATTGTTCCCCATGCCGCAGCGGTCTGCCACACTTCCGCCGCGACCGGCTGCCCGGCCCCATTGACGAACTTGTTGTTCCAGGCCGCGTCGCTGCTGCCGGTGCACTGCATGGCGAATTCGGTCGCAGCCGGATTGTCGCCCGGGTTCACATCCAGATCCATAGTCGTGGCGGTCGGGCTGCTCAGCGTTGGAGCGCCCGGCGTCTCGGCCGCCGTCGTGGCCGGCGTCTCTGGGCAAAACGACGTCTGCAAGCCGACGCGGTTGCGCGCTCTCGCGCGGAACATGTATTGGGTATTCGGGGTGAGGCCGGTGGCGGTGTCGGTGGTAACCTGGACCCACTCATTAATGCCGCCGTCGCCGCCGGTAGTAGTCGAGTCAAAGTACAGTCCCGAAGACTCCTCCGTCAGATTCGTGAAAGTTCCGGTCGCGACGAGTTCGATGCTGTTCGACGTGATCGTCCCGAAGGCAATCCCGGTCGGCGTTTCGATGCGCGTCGTTGCAACTGCGCTCTCGCAGTAGGGTGTCTCGGTGCCGACCTGGTTGCGGGCCTTCACATGAAAACTGTAGCTGGTATTAGGGCTCAGGCCCGTGGCTGTGTCACTGGTTGTTTGGATCCACTCGTTGATCCCGCCGTCGCCGCCGGGCGTGGTCGAGTCGAAGTACAGACCGGACTGGCCATAAGTAAGCCTGGTGAAGATGCCTTGGGCGTTTAACGGGATCGAGGTAGTTGTCGTGATGCCGAGACTGATGTACGCGGGAGTTTCAATTGCGGTCGCCGCAGTAAAATCGTCCGAGGGGGCCGTAATGTTCGAGGGCTGGGCGCTGTCGCGCGCCCGCACACGATAAGTGTACACCGTGTTGGTTTGCAGCCCTTCGTCGGTATACGCATTGGACAACTGCCATCCGCTGCTGTGTCCTTCCGTGCCCCCGCTCACGAAATCAAACGCGTAGGCCACTGGCGGCGAGTGCTCATCGACCGCCGTGGTGGCCACCATCGTAATGGAGGTCGTGCTGGCGGCGACCGGCGGGACGTCGAAGGTCATCGGATTGGGCGTGGGCGGCGTGGTGTCCACAAACGGGATCACGCGCACGGTGTAATCCTCCACTTCGCCGTATTCCGTGTCGTCGCAGGGAGCCAGGGCCGGATCGTAATCGCCGTCCTGTATGCGTATCCGCATGCGCGTGAAGCCGAAGTACGCCCCCGCGGGCGGCGTAATCGTGGTGGTGTACGGTCCCGGGCCCGACCAGGCCGTGGTTATCGCTTCATTCGCATCGTCGAAGTCTCGGTCCTGGTTCCAGTCGATCCACACTCCACCAATGTCGCTGTCGTACGGCGACCCGATCGTGACCGTGAGTGGATAACCAGTACCAATGTACATCTCGGTCGAAAGGGCGCTATAGTCATGGTAGCCGTCGGAGCCGCTGGACTGGCTGATGCTGCCAACCGTCACACTGCTGATGTGCTCGTAACGTGTGTCAGTCGCCGACGCAGTGCAGTAAGAAACCGTCGGACAAAGCACCTCGCGCGCATCCACAAAATCCTGGCGGTCGATGCGCGTGGCTACGTTCGGGCAGTACAACGTACAGTGTGAAACGATGCCCACGATCTCTTCATTATTCGCGTTGAGCAAAGCGGAACCGGAATTACCATAAGTGGTGTCCGCGTCATACTCGTAGTAACTGCCGTGGCGGCTCACGATGGTACCGGAACTATACTGCTGGCTCTGGCTGCGGGTAGGGTCGCTATTGTCCACGCCGTAGCCCCAGACGGCGCAGGGTGTGCCCGGAGTCACGGCCGCGGTGGCAAGGGGACGAAACTGGCCGTAGCGGTCATAAATTCTCTGCCCGAGATTGTTTATCCCGGTGGTCAAGACCGCCCAGTCGCCACCCACCCCGTTGTTGAGGTACTGCCGCCCAGTGCACGGGAACTGATCGGCTATCGGCGGATTCACGGTGTCGCAGTCGCTCTGGGAAAAGGGCACGTTGAACTGCGCCACCAGCGGCCAGAGGGTATCAACACAATGTCCGGCCGAAACCAGGCAACTATTCATATTGTAGACTGACGCACTGCATCCGATCTGCATCAGCCGGCAAGCCCAGAGCTCGTTTGAGGGCACACGGTCGTCTTCGCCGCATATTCCGCAATCATCAGCCGCGCACGGGCCCCGGTCCGCGGGCCGCATTTGCACCGCCACACGCCCCAGGACGAGTTGGTTGCCGCGCGACACGGGCGCCCCCACCAATTCGACGTATACCGTGTCGCCGTTGAAGTAGGCCGACGTGTTCTGCCACATCGTCATCCCCGAAGCATCCAGTTCCTGAATTTCGCCATCCAGGGCCGACGTGATGCGCACGAAGCTCCCGCTGTCCAACGCCGCCCGGTCGAAGAACAGCCGGATCCACATGGCGTCGGCGACAAAAACGGTCTCCTCGTATATGACGGCATAGCCGCGCGTCTCGTTTGCGAGCCGGCCGCTGTCCGACCGATACATGAGGAACTCACCCACCGGAAAGCTCAGGTCCCGGCCCTGACTGCCGTCATCGAGCCGCGTAGGATTCGCAGGCGGTGAAGCAGTTGCCCAATCCCCCGCGCCTACACAACAGGCCAGCACGAACAGCAAAACGATCCGCATGAGTGTCATGGGGTTCCTCCGACTAGCTTTCCCAACCAGCCGCGGGCAGCCACCACCCGCAAGCGCGGCGTTTGGCGAAGCGGCGCACGGCGCATCGGCTCCGTTTCGGCGACGCCGCTACGAAAGACTCCGTCCGATTCTATAAGGCCCATCGCCAACAGCGCAACGCTACAATAGCGGATTGGCCCAGAATTTAAAACCCCAACTTCGGACGCCGGCCTTGTAGCTCTAGGTCAGATAAGCTGCCGCCCAAATGCCGCTTGCACCAGCGGACCAAGTTGCAGGTCCGCATATCCGGCCCGCGTTATCGGGCGGTTCGGCAGCCCAATCCGGCCGCCTACCTCGAAATTCGCGCTAAACGCCACCGCAGGCGTAACAACGCCGGCAGCACACGCAAACTCTCGCGCAGCACACGTACGCGGCTCGGCGCATGATCACGCCAGTTGACGCCCACTTCTTTGATTCGGCAACCCAGGCGCTCGGCCACCGCCAGAATCTCGCAGTCGAACAACCAGCCGTTATCCCTTTGGTAACCGAACACCTTGCGGGCCGTGTCACGCCGGAACAACTTGAATCCGCACTGCGTGTCGCGCAACGACCGCAGTATCAGCAACCGCCGCAGGCCGCGGAAAATGGTCGCTAACCCGCGGCGCAGAGCGGGCTGCGGAAGCTCCAGGTGCGAATCCGGCAAATCGCGCGAGGCGATTACTATATCGTAGCCGCGCTGTAGCCAGGGCAGCAGCTTCTCCAATTCCTCAATCGGCGTGGAGAGATCGGCATCGCACATGAGCAACAGGTCGCCGGTGCCGGTGAGCATGCCCTGCCGCACACTGTAACCTTTGCCGCGATTGGCGTTACTCGTGATCAGCCGCACGAAGTGCTTGTCCGAAGCGAACTTCCGCACCACCTCGGCCGTGCCGTCGGTGCTGCCATCGTTCACCACTACTATTTCCCGCAGGCGCCGGGGCCCGGAAAAGTATTCGCTAATGCGCCTCAGGCTCTCTTCAATAGTCTGAGCTTCGTTGAACGCGGGGATGATGACTGAAACGCTGGGCAGTAACTGGCTTACAGGCGGTTCATCAAGGTCGAGCTGCTTCTGCGAGGCTGCCAGGCTATCCATGACTGATTCACCCATCCTGGGTCGCGTCGATCGTGCCGCGACCGCCCGAGGGAAAATAGCCGCGACCGGGCTGTGGAGCAACTGCCCACAGGCCGCTTGAACGGCGGCGCGGAACAAGCCTGAATACGTTCCGTCCGGCGCTTCGCCGCAGGCCCGCCCGGCCCCGCTGCGGCGCTGAGCGGGCGCGCGCCGCAGCTTACGAAAAGCGACCTGCCGGACGAGCGTCGGCTGATAAAGATCGGGCCGCTGCGCCCGGGCCGCCGCCTACTCGACCACCCATGTATCGCCGGAGGCAAAAAGCTTGTTCAGGTCGCCGGGCCCCAGCTTGGCGGTCGTCGCCTTAATCTGGTCGAACAGCATGGCCTCATAGCTGGGCTTTTCGATGTCGCGGAAAACGCCCAGCGGCGTGGGGAAACGCGGGTACGCCATGCGGGCGAGCTGAAACGCCAGCGTCGGCGACTCGCAATGCTCATCGTGTACCAGAAGGTCCTTCTCGGAAACACCCTGCCCGAGCGTCACTACCTGAGTATCCATGCCCACCAGGCGAATGCCTTTGTCGCGGTTTTTGCCGAAAATCATGGGCTTGCCATGCTCGAGGTAGAGGATGTTGTCGTCCCGCGTCTGGCGGTCAGTCAGGTACGAGAAAGCCTCGTGGTTGTACACCGCGCAGTCCTGGTAAACCTCGACGAACGCCGTGCCCTTGTGGTTCGCAGCGCGCTCGAGAATTTCCTGGAGCATCTTCGGGTCGTTATAGATCGCGCGGGCGGCGAAGGTGATCTCTGCGCCGAGGGCGACCGCGATCGAGTGCACGGGGTTTTCGATCGAGCCATAGGGCGTGGACTTGGTCCGCTTGCCCTGCTCGCTGGTCGGCGAAACCTGCCCCTTCGTCAAGGCATAAATACGGTTGTTGAAGAGCACGATCTTCAAACCGATGTTGCGGCGAATGGCGTGCAGAAAGTGGTTGCCGCCAATGCTCAGCGCGTCGCCGTCCCCCGTGATCACCCACACCTCCAGCTCGGGTTTGGCCAGCTTCACGCCGGTCGCCACCGCCGGGGCGCGCCCGTGAATGCTGTGAATGCCGTAGGTGTCCATGTAGTACGGGAACCGGCTGGAGCAGCCGATGCCGGACACACAGACCACCTTCTCTTTCGGCACCTGCCGGGCGGCGAGGCACTTCTGAATCGCCGTGAGGATCGAAAAGTCGCCGCAGCCGGGACACCAGCGAACGTCCTGGTCACTCTTGTAGTCTTTTATGGTAAGCACGGGATGATCAGCCATCGTGGTCATGGTTAGCGCCCTCCCAGAACTTCGTCGATCTTGGCACGGATGTCGCTCACCATGAACGGGCGACCGCGGACCTTGTGCAGGCCATAGGCATCCACGAGGTAGCGGGCCCGCAGCAACATCTGCAACTGGCCCATGTTCATTTCACAGACAACGACGGTTCGGAAGCGCGACAGAATCTCGCCCAGATTGCGCGGCGTCGGGTTCAGCCAACGCAGGTGAACGTGCGAAACGTCTTGGCCGTCTTCGCGGGCTCGCTCAACGGCGGAGCGAACTGCCCCAAAGCTGCCGCCCCAGGAAACCAGCAACAAAGCTCCGCCGGCTTCATCTCCGTAAACTTCCTGCGGAGGAATTTCGGCCGCGATGTTTTCGACCTTGCCGGCCCGCAGCTCGGTCATCCGCTGATGGTTGGCCGGGTCATAGCTGACCGTTCCAGCGACGTCCAGTTTCTCGAGCCCGCCCACGCGATGTTGCAGCCCCGGCGTGCCGGGAATGGCCCAGGGCCGGCTGCCGTTGGCATCGCGGCGGTAAGGCGCGAAATCGGCCGGATCGGTGGGGTGTTCAACCTTGATCGGAGCGAGCTCGTCCAGATTCGGGATGCGCCACGGCTCGGAGCCCTGCGACAGATAGCCGTCGCTGAGCAGGAACACGGGCGTCATGTATTTGACGGCAATGCGAACCGCCTCCATCGCAGCCCAGAAACAGTCCGCAGGCGAGCTGGCCGCCAGCACGGGCGCGGGGCAGTCGCCGTTGCGGCCGAGCATAGCTTGCCAAAGATCGGACTGCTCGGTCTTGGTCGGCAGGCCGGTGCTCGGACCGCCGCGCTGCACGTCGACGATGACGGTCGGCAATTCAGTCATGATGCCCAGGCCGATGCCTTCCTGTTTAAGCGCCAAGCCGGGGCCACTGGTACCGGTGACACCGATGCAGCCGGCGTACGCAGCGCCCAGCACGGCGGCATAGGCGGCGATTTCGTCCTCGGCCTGGAACGTCCGCACGTCGAAGTTCTTGTAGATCGTCAGCTCGTGCAGAATTTCGCTGGCCGGCGTGATCGGATAGCTGCCGTAAAACAGGGGCTTGCCGGCGAGCTTGGCAGCGGCGACGAAGCCCAGGGCGGCGGCCTGGTTACCGGTCACGTTGCGGTAGCGCCCGGGTTTCAGCGGCGCCTTGCCGACGCGGTAGCGGACGGAGAATATTTCGGCCGTTTCGCCGTAGTTGTAGCCGGCCTGAAGGGCGCGGCGGTTGGCCTCGGCGACGGCCGGCACTTTGGCGAATTTGCTGTCGATCCAGCGGATGGTCACGTCCAGCGGGCGGTCGAACAGCCAGTACACCACGCCCAGCGCGTAAAAGTTCTTGCAGCGCTCGGCGGCCTTCTGGTTCAGGCCGGTTTCTTTGACGGCCAGCAGGGTCTGGCTGGTGATGGGCACCTTGTAGACGCGGTACTTGTCCAGCTCGTCGGTTTCGAGCGGGTTGGTTTCGTAGCGGGCCTTGGCCAGATTCATCTGGGTGAACTCGTCTGAGTTGACCACCAGCACGCCGCCCGGCGCGAGGTCTTTGAGACAGACCTTTAGTGCCGCCGGGTTCATCGCGACCAGTGCGTCCACGGTGTCACCGGGCGTGTAGACCGCGCGGCTGCCGAAGTTAATCTGAAAGCCCGACACACCGCCCAGCGTGCCCGCAGGAGCGCGAATTTCGGCCGGGTAATCCGGAAAAGTGCTGACGTCGTTGCCGATCACGGCGCTGGCCGTCGTGAACTGGGTCCCGACGAGCTGCATTCCGTCGCCGGAATCGCCCGCGAACCGGATCACAGCCTGTTCGAGCGTTTCAGTGCGCTTGCCAGTAGTTGCCATGGCTTTTTTGCTGGAAGTCGTGGTACTCATTCAACTTGGCTCTCTGCCGACACGCGCATGCCCCGGGCGCGGCTGCCGGCGGGCTTGGAAAAGTCCGGGGTAGCTTGGGAGTCCTTCGATTGTGGGCCGAGACCTCACCTCTCACCCTGTCGGGCGTAAAACCACGCAGTTTAGCCCAGCGACGCGGGAAATTCCAGTCAAGAACGGCCGCATAGGCCGGCCACCGCAGTTAAATGCGGCAGCGAGGATCGTCCGCGCTCGTCAGGGGTCAGGCTGGCAACTCGCGTTCCAACCTCGGCTTGTCGCGGTTAGCTAACATCCGTAGACTGGTGGCCGACGCAAAACGAGATGAAAAATGGCTTTCTCCTTGCCGCAACGGCTGGCGAGCCTGCCGCCATACCTGTTTATCGATATTGATCGCAAGCGGCGCGCGGCGCTGGCCGCGGGTCATGATGTAATAAACTTCGGGGTGGGCGACCCGGACCAGCCGACGCCCGGCTTCATAATCGACCGGTTGCAGCGTGCGGTGCGCGATCCCGTGCATCACCGTTACCCACCCGACGGCGGATTGCCGGAGTTTCGCCAACAGGCGGCGGATTTTTTCCGGCGTCGGCATGGCGTCGACTTGGACCCGGAGCGGGAAGTGCTCGGGCTGGTGGGAAGCAAGGAGGGACTGGGGCATCTGCCGCTGGCGGTGGTGGAACCTGGGCAAAGGGTGCTGATTCCTGATCCGGCGTACCCGGTGTACCGGGCGGCAACGCTTTTCGCGGGCGGGTTGCCATACGCGATGCAGTTATCGGCGGAGAACGATTGGTTGCCCCAGTTCGATGCCATTCCAGCGGAAGTCGCGCGCGCGGCGGTTTTGATGTTCCTCAATTATCCCAACAATCCCACCGGGGCGGTGGCGCCACGAACGTTTTTTGAGCGCGCCGTCGAGTTCGCACGTCGCCACGATTTGGTTCTGGCACACGATGCGGCCTACAGCGAGGTCTACCTTGGCAGTGAGCGTCCGCCGAGCGTGCTGGAAGTCGAGGGGGCGCGCGACGTCGCGGTCGAGTTCCACTCCCTGTCAAAAACCTTCAACATGACTGGCTGGCGGCTGGGATTCGCGGCGGGCAGGCCGGATGTGCTGGCGGCTTTGGCAAAGGTTAAGGCGAACCTGGACAGCGGCGCGTTCGGTGCGATCCAGGAGGCCGGCATTGAAGCATACGCCGGTATCGACCGCCCGGAGATCGCCGCCACGCGCAAGCTGTATCGCCAGCGGGCCGAGGTTCTGTGCGCCGGCCTGCGCTCGATCGGCTTCCGCGTCGACCCACCGAAGGCGACGTTCTACGTCTGGGCCGGCGTGCCGCCGGGCTACGACGGGATGCAGGTGGCGAACAAGCTGCTGGACGAGGCGTTCGTGGTGTGCATTCCCGGCATCGGCTTTGGCGAGGGCGTTGCCAATTACGTTCGCTTCGCGTTAACGGTCGATACGGACCGCATCGCGACGGCGATCGCACGGCTGCGTAAGCTGCACTGGTGAGCCGATGCCTGAGGGCGGGATATACATCGCGCTGGGCTCGAATTTGGGCGATCGCGAGCAGCATATTCGCACTGCCCTGGCGGAACTGGAGGAGCAGGGCGACATTCGCGTGCTGCGCTGCTCCAGTCTGCACGAAACAGACCCAGTCGGCGGCCCGCCAGGACAGCCCATGTATTTGAATGCCGCCGCGGAACTGGATACGCAATTGCCGCCACACGCCCTTTTGCAGCGCATGCTGGCAATCGAGGCGATGCACGGGCGCGTACGGAACGTGAAAAACGGGGCCCGCACACTGGATTTGGACCTACTCATCTACCGCGATCAGCGAATTGCTGACCGGGACCTCATCATTCCACATCCGCGCATGTGGGAGCGCGAATTCGTGACGGCGCCGCTGGCTGAAATTCAATCGCCGGATCAGTTCTTGAAAATGCGCCGGTCGGCCGCCAGCGCCCGCCCGCCGCAATAAGCGAAATTCACTCGATGCTGGTATGCACCGGGCGCGGCATGTCGTCCTTAATCTTCTGCTGCTTTACCTCTTCGCCGCTGCAGGTAAACAGCGTCATGTCGTCCTTGATGCGGGCTTGCAGGTGTACCGGGCGGCGCCACAGGCGCTGTAGATTCTTGAGGCACTCGGCCGCGTACTTGATGTCCAGGTCAATGCCCAGATGCTTATGCGCCAAGTACAGCTCCCCGCGATTGGCGTAGTTTGCGTCCACTACGTAAATGTACGGCTGGCCGTGATTCGTAAGCATGAACAGCAGGGTCTGCTTGATGTGGTCGAAGTCCCGATCCACTGCGACCATGCGGCCGGTGCTGGGATCCTGGCGGTAATGGTAAAGCTTATAACGTTCGACGAACTCCGGCGTGAGGAACTCATCGATAAAGGTTACGTCGTTGTGAACGCGGCGCACCTCGAAGATTTTTTCGCGGCCCTTCCGCAGGCCGGTATCCCAAGCGCGGCGCTTTTCGATTGACTCGCACTCCTCGTATTCCTTGCCGAAGCGCCCGCGGTTCCAGCGGTCTTCGATGTCGCGGAATAGCTCGACCCCCAGCTTGTAAGGATTCAGTCGGCCGGGCGCGGTGGCCAGCGTGCCGGAGTGGTGGTCGGCGTAGGCGACCACCTCGTGATCGCGCAAGTGATAGCGGGTCATCATGTATGAGTGCCAGTAGGTGGCCCAGCCCTCGTTCATGATCTTGGTCTGGCCTTGCGGGGCGTAGTAGTAGGCCTCGTCGCGCACGATGTCCAGGATGTCCGATTGCCACACCTCCAGCGGAGCATGGCGCAGCAGAAACGCCAGCACGTCCCGCTCGGGCGCCGGCGGAAACGCCCGCCGCTGCAACTCCCGCTCGCGCCGATCCCGCTGCCGCTCGGCCTCAAGCATCTCCGGCGGATTGATATAGCGGTCCATGTAGGGCTTGGCCGGAAAACGCGAAACCGCCCGGTCCGGCTGGCGCTGGGCCGGGATGGCGCTCTCGCGCGGCTGGGGCTCGGGCTGACGCCGCATGAATTGCGAGTAGGGGTCGATCAGGTTTTCGAGTGACAGGCAAATATCCAGGAACCGCTCGACTGCCTCCAACCCTTCGCGCTCCACATGCCGCTGAATGCGCGTGGCGTGGTTGGCCATGCCATCCATCATCTTGCGGTTCGTTTTGCCGAACCAGATGTTGTTCTTGAAGAAATCACAGTGCGCGTAAACGTGCGCCATTACCGTCTTCTGATCGACTAACTCGTTGTCGGTCAGCAGGTAGGCGTAGCACGGGTCATTATTTATGACCATTTCGTAAATCTTGCCCAGCCCGTACGTGTGCTGCTTGCGCAGCCGCTCGTACTCCATCCCGAACCGCCAGTGCGGGTAGCGCTGCGGGAACCCCCCGTAGGCGGCCACCTGGTTCATCTGGTCGAAATCAACCAGCTCGAAGATGGTCTCGAAGAAATCGAGTCCCTCCTGGCGGGCACGTTCCTCGATCACGCGACGCTGGGCTTCAAGTTCGGCCGGAAACTGACGCAGCACAGTGGCCTCCATAAACACGGTCACCGAATTGTATCGTGCATGTGCCGCCGCTGCATGGCGCGCCGGCCGCCGCTGCTGATATTTACGCCTGGCCCGCTGGGCGGTAAATTCGGCTTTTTCAGCGGCGCCGGCGTGACACGCAGCACCGGAGCGCGTGGCTGCCGGCGGCTGCGACCTCCGAACCACGAGCCGGCTGCGGCAGGAGTGAATGTGCCCGCAACAGACCCGCCCGAAGCTCTGCCCGAAGCCGTTGCGGCGCCCGCCAGGCGCCAGCGCCAGCCGCAACGTTGGATCATCCTCGGCTTGCTGGCCCTGTTCGCGTGCTGGTTCGCGGCCATGCAGTGGCGGCAACGGGCCGGCGCGCCGGTCGCCTGGGAGCGCGACCTGCCGCAGGCCGAAAAACACGCCCGCGACTCGAACCGACTGATCTTGCTCATGCTTCAGGCGCCGGGCTGCCCGATTGCCGCGGCCCTGGACCGCGACCTCTTCTCCCAGCGCGACATTCGCGAAAAAATGGCCCAGCTCACGTGCTGCCGCCTGGAAGTGCAGCCGGCAGATCCGATCGCGCAGCGTTTTGGGTTTAGACGTAACCCGCTCATGGTGGTCGTAAAGCCGGGGGACTTGCGTGCGGTCGGGATTCGGCCGCTGGAGGGGAAAATACAGTACCCCGAGTTGGACACGGTTCTGCGCGAGTCGCTGAAGAGCCAAGGCAAGGGTCAGTCAGATGCGTCAGGGCAGTGAAGTCGCCGTCAGCGAGCCCGCGCCGCCATCTGAGCAGCAACACAGGAGCTGGCCGACAGGGTTGCTATGCGGCGCGCTGGCACTGGTGATATACACGGCATCCGTATCGCCAGGCGTCGAATGGCAGGATCCGGGGCGCCATCAATACCGCATTCTCACCGGGCAAATGGAACACCCTTGCGGGCTGGCGCTGTCGCACCCGCTGCACTTCCGGCTGGCGCGGTTGGCGCTGGCGCTGCCGTTCGGCGAGCCGGCCTGGCGCATGAACATGGTTTCGGCCATCTGTGGGGCGGCCGCCATTGGCGTGCTGGCCGCCTTGGTCGTGCGGCTCACAAACAGGCGGCCGGCCGCGTTTCTGGCGGCCGGCGTGCTGCTCGTCGCGCACAGCTACTGGCAAATGTCGTGTACCACTGAGACGTACACGCTCGCGGCCACCCTGATGGTCTGCGAGTGGCTGGCGCTGCTCCAGTACGCGCGCACCGGCCGCCCGCAGTGGCTGGTGCTGGTGTTTGCCCTTAACGGGCTGCACATTGCCAACCACCTGCTGGGGCTGATTCCACTCGCGACCTATGGGGTCCTGCTGATCGAGCGCAGCTTGCGGCGCAAGCTGCACCCGGGCTGGCTGCTGGCCTGCGCGGCCGTCTGGATCGCGGGCAGCGCCCCCTACTGGACGATGGTGCTCGACTTCTATGCAAGAACGCACGACCTGCGCGATACGCTGCACTCGACCTTTTTCGGCGGCGGCGCCGAGTACGGCGGCTGGGCGCAGGCGGCAGTCGGCCTCAACCTATCCGCGAGCCAACTGAAAATTGCCTTTCTTTCGCTCGGCTACAACTTTCCGTCATTGACGCTGCTCATAGCGGCGCTAGGGCTGCTGCTACCGATGCAGGGCTCGCTGAAGCTGTTCCGCTGGGTTCTATTGGCCCAGACCGTGTTGATGACGGTATTTGTGATGCGCTACCGCATCGCCGATCTGTACACGTTCTTCGTTCCCCTCGACGTAATGGTTGCGCTGTGGTTTGGACTGAGCGCCGCTTGGATCTGGCGGCGTTTGCGGTCGCTTACCGCGCGGCGGGCGTTCGCCGTTCTGCTGGCGGTCAACGCCGTGCTGCCGCCGCTGGTCTATGTGGCCTTCCCAATCCTTGCCCGCCAGGGTGAGTGGATGGAAGGCCGCTGGCTTCACCGCCCGCATCGCGACGAGTACAACCACTTCTTCCGTCCCTGGCTGCGCGGCGATCACTCCGCGGCCGAATTCGCGTGCGAAGCGCTCGAGCGTACCGGCCCCGGGGGCTGGCTGCTTGGCGAAAGCACCACTGCCCCGACGACCGCCTACTGGTATCTCGTGCATGGCGGCCCGCCCGGAGTACAGATTTTCAACGGGCGTGTCTGCCTCACGGCCGACCGGCCGGACCTTTCGGACGAGGAGCTAGTGGAATTCGTCCGGGCCGGTGGAAACGTGGTAATCATCGCGGGCGTGTGCACGGAGATTATGTGGTCGCCGGGCTTCACGCTCGACCAGAGCGATGAATACTGGTGGCGCATTTCCACCAGCCCCTGAC